>JARIDA010000112.1 GCA_029257065.1 Tissierellaceae bacterium
TTTTTCATATGGACTATGAAGTATTTTAGCAGGACCAACTATTTTACCTGGAGAAATAGCATCTCCAATAAAGTCTCCATCCTTAGTTTCTAATATAGGTTCATATATTTTACCTCTACTATCAATAACTAAAGGCCAGTCTTTTATATCTAAATAGCCTGATAAGTTATCCTCCCTAGCTTTATGAAGATTAAAATGAGGGTCTTTTTGAGTTTTAGAAATTTCATCTGATTTAAGATCAAATATTTCATATCTATCGTTAAGCCTACCAGACTCAACTAATTCTTCCCCTATTTCTAAGCAAATATCATGAAGTTTAGATATTATCACCACAATTAAATATTTAGGATGTTCCCTATATCCAAAAGTAGCACGAAGTCTTTTTTCTGTTCGGATAAATCTCTTTTCTATACCCTTATCTTTTGCAAGTTCAAGTAGTTTATTATAGGCCTTCTGTCTTTTTTCTTGAACATTTAACATTTGATTTTCTTCAGTATTTATTTCCATTAGTCTATAATAGAGAATACCTAAGTCTTCGTAGATTCTCTCCGTAGCAATATCAATTTCTTTGAATCCTCTCATAGAATATTTCAACATAAACTCATCGAAAAGATTTAGAAAGTTTTCACTAAAATCTCTATTATCTATTTTAGCTAAAAAGTCTGATGAAGATGAAATATTTTTAAAATCATCACTATTTGCCATTTGGAATAATAGATATCCCATTTCGCTAGTTGGATTTCCATGGAGATCCATATTCATTGCAGAAATTTCTTTTTCCACATTATCTCCTTTGAATATTATATTTAAATTTCTTTTGGCAATTAATCCAGCAAATATAACAGGTGCTGTTTCCATGGCCTGCATCATCAAATTTAAGGCATACTTAGAGAGAGTTGAAAAATCTTCAGTGAGTTTTAAATTATTTGCTTCATTTAAAATTTCATCAGCCACTTTCTCATACTCCATAATCCCTTTTTTATAGTCTCCAAATATTCCCCTAAAAGAGGCGGGAATCATTTTTAATATTCCTTTAAGCATATTTTTTTTAAAATTCTCGGTTCCTTCCACTTCACCTTGGAATGGATGTTCATCTAAATCAATATTTTCAAATATTCTTCTTATATTACCATCATAATTACCAATAAAGGCAAGAGCTTGTTTTTTACCCACTATTCTCTGAAAAGCAGTTATACTAAAATATTCCTTACCATAGACAGCAGGTGTGCTACCATTGATTTGAGGGGTCATCATATTCATTTTTATACCATCTAACATATAGGCCCAAAGCTCTAATCCAAGTACACTCATAGGTTCTTGAAATCCTTGGGTTAGTATCATTATATCTATATAAAACCTTTTATTTTCACCAGGCTCTGTTAATAGTTCCTTAAAAAAAGGAAAATAGCCGGTAATTGGTCTGGATTGTAGGAGGTAGAGTTTATTATTATAAAAAGTCCATTCAATATCAATTGGTTTATTATAATAATTCTCACATCTTTTAATTAATAGTGATAATTCTAGAATTTGTGAATCCTGCAAAGCAGGGATCGCAGAATTTCTATTTTTTACTGATTCTGTTCCTCCATCATCTTTCAATATTAGAGAAGATTCTTTATTTCCAATTTTCTTATCAATCACTTTACCTGTAATTCCATTCACAATATAAGTGTCTGGAGTTATAGTTCCTGAAACAACCGACTCTCCTAATCCATAGTTAGCATTGATAAATACTTCGTCAAATGAATTGTTGATTGGATTAATTGAAAAACCAACACCACTAATTTCTGATGGAATTTGTTCTTGAACTATAATTGCAATTGAAGTGTTTTTTATATCCATGTTATTTTGAATTTTATAACTTATAACTCTAAAATCAAAGGTAGATGAAAAGGCAAGAGATATGTACTTTTCTAAATCATCCTCTATTATACCTAGATAACTTTCATACATACCGGCAAAACTTGTTTTCTCTAAATCTTCCTCTGGTGAAGATGAGCGAATAGCAAAAGTTTTAGTAGAAAGGAATTTCATAGAATTATGGAACATTTCTCTTTGTTCTTCCCTAAATTTCATCTCTTTAGCTATATTTTTAACAGAGTCACAATTTTCTTTAGATGGATCTTTTAAAAGAGATTTCCATTCATTAGTTGATTTTATCTTATCCAACCAAGATTTAAAAAAATCCACGGAAAGAACTATTCCATAAGGAACAGGAAATCCAGTAAGACTAGTTTGAATAAGTGCTTTGGCCTTTCCACCTACTTTCTCTAAATCAGGTATATTTTTCGTATTAAAATTATATATCATATTATCTCCTTTCGATTCATAGAGAATAATTAACGTTTTATTAAATTAACTATAACCTTTAATTAGACAAAAGTTAAGAAGAAATAATTTATAGTTAAAATATTAAGTTTTGTGATATTGGGTAATTAATTTGTAGGCATGTAAATTAGTATAAGATTAAGAGGAGGTATTGTTATGAAAAGAAATATTAAGAATAATGTATCATGGGTTGGATTTATTGACTGGGAATTGGAAAATTTCCATGGAGATGATTATTCCATAATGAATGGATCCAGTCAAAATGCTTATTTGGTAGAAGAAGAAAAAACAGTTTTAATAGACACTGTATGGAAACCGCATGATGAATTTTTTGTTGAAAATTTAAAAGAAGAAATAGATTTAGATTCTATTGATTATATAATTATTAATCATGGTGAAATAGACCATTCAGGTTCATTACCTGCACTTATGAAAGAGATACCAGAGACGCCTATTTATTGTACTAAAAATGCAGTAGATAGTTTAAAAGGACAATTTCATGAAGATTGGAAATTTAATATTGTGAAAACTGGAGACACACTTGATATAGGTAATGGAAAACAATTAATATTTGTTGAAATGCCAATGTTACATTGGCCGGATTCAATGGCTACTTATTTAACTGAAGACAATATCTTATTTTCAAATGATGCTTTTGGGCAACATTTTGCTGTACAAGAATTATTTAATGACAAAGCAGATCAATGTTTATTAGAAAAAGAAGCAATTAAATATTATGCAAATATATTAGCACCATTTTCACCATTAGTTAAAAGAAAAATAGATGAGATTGTAGGATTAAATTTACCAATTGATATAATAGCTCCTTCTCATGGTGTTATTTGGAGAGATAATCCACTACAAATCATTCAAAAATATGCAGAATGGGCAGATGATTATCAAGAAGATCAGATTACAATAGTTTATGATACTATGTGGGAGGCAACAGCTAAAACTGCATATTTATTGGCAGAAGAGATTAGTCAGTTATCACCGGATACAGTGGTTAAGGTTTTTAATTGTTCTAAAGAAGATAAAAATGAAATTATGACAGAAGTATTTAAATCAAAGTCAATTGCAGTAGGTTCACCTACAGTTGGAAGAACTATATTATCATCTGTTGCTGGATGGTTACACTTTTTAGATTCTTTAAAATTTAAAAATAAAAAAGCAGCAGCATTTGGAACTTATGGCTGGTCAGGAGAATCCGCTAAAGAAATACAAGATTTTTTAATAGATGCAGGATACGACACAGTAGATAGTGTTGCAAAAGTAAAATGGACAGTTAAGGATGAAGATTTAGAGCCTATAAAAACTTTAGCAAAAGATTTAGTAGAATTGTCTAAATAAAACAAGGCTCTCAGATTAATCTGAGAGCCTTATTAATTTTAATAAATTCAAATATATTTTACTAGCTTTTCTACATTTTCATTGTTTGCTTTTGTTATTACGGAAAATTGTCCATTTGATTCTAATAGAACAGCACTTGTGTTTTCTAAAAATGTTCCAGCCTTAAGCCTAACTTGTTGTTCTATGTCATCTTTAGATACTCTTGTATTCCTCATATTTTCAATTAAAAACTCACCTTTATAAAATAAAAGAGTAGGTTTTGAGATGAAAATCTTTCTAATTATTTTGAATTTAGAATCAAGTTTAGATAGAATATATTGGATAAAAATAAGAGTTAATAGTGCAACAAGTCCATTTAAAAAGGAAATATCCTTTGATAAAATTGTGGTAGCACTAATAGGTCCAAATGTTACTGGGACCAATAAATCTAATCCATTTAAATTAGAAAATGTTCTTTTTCCAGATAGTTTTAAGATTATAAGTAGGGAAAAGTAAATCATTAATGCCAAAAAAAATGTTGATATTATAATATTTAAATTTCCAAATAATATGTTTGTCATCTATAACACCTCTTAAATTAATTTGTTTTAAAATATATACCCAAAAAAATATAAAGTATTAAAATTTTTAAATGGTTGCTATAGTTTCTACTGCAAAATGAATATGATATAAGTTATATAAAGGCAATGGGTAGAATAATAATTAACTGAGCTAGTCTATGCTTTATGTGGTTATTAGAATTATAATGGATTGGAATCGTAAAATTGAAGAAAGGATGGGAGAATTATGAAAGATCTATTTAAGCTAGATTATTTTGATTTAGCTAGTGGATCAAAGGAAGAAATTAAAGACTGGTTTAATGTTAAAGTTGAAGGACATAGTGAAGAAAGCGCAGCTAAAACAAGAGAAGAGTATGGAGACAACGAAATCGATTATGGAACTGAAAAGCCTTTATGGAGAATTGTTGTTGAGGCATATTTTACTCCATTTACATTAGTATTATTTGCTTTGGCTCTTGTTTCATTTTTAACGGATTTTATATTTGTTCCAGCAGAAGAGCAAGAAATATTAGGTCCGATTATTATTATAGTTTTGGTTCTTTTAAGTGGTACTATGACTTTGATACAGACCTTACGTTCTAAACGTTCTGTTGAAAAATTAGAATCTCTGGTAGAAGTAACATCAGCCATTAAACGTAATGGAGAATATAGTGAAATAAGAACAGAGGATATTGTAGTTGGTGACTGGGTAAGATTAAGTGCAGGGGATATGATTCCTGCAGATATAAGACTTGTTGAAAGCAAGGACCTGTTTGTATCACAGACATCTCTTACTGGAGAAAGTTATCCAGTTGAAAAAAGAGCAGATATGGAAATTACAGAGATTACAAATGAAACAGCTTACGAAAATTTAGCATTTACAGGAACTGAAGTAGTAAGTGGTAGTGCAGTGGGCATTGTTGTAAAGACTGGTAATAATACACTATTTGGGGATATTGCAGATGAATTAGCACATGAAGAACCAGAAACCAGTTTTGATATAGGTATAAAAAATACATCATTATTATTAATTCGTTTTATGATTGTTATGGCTTTGATTGTAATATTAATAAATGGATTAACAAAAGGAGATTGGTTACAGGCTTTGATATTTGGAGTTTCAATTGCAGTTGGATTAACACCAGAAATGTTACCTATGATTGTGACGACTAATTTAGTTAAAGGTGCTAATGATATGGCGAAAGAAGGTACAATAGTTCGTAATTTACATGGGATTCAAAATTTTGGAGCTATAAATCTTTTAGTTACAGACAAGACCGGAACTTTAACACAAGATAATATTATATTACAGGCTCATTTAGATATAGATGGGTTGGAGAGTAAAAGGGTATTGCGTCATGCATATTTAAATAGTAGTTATCAAACAGGTCTAGGAAATCTTATGGATAAGGCAATTATTAATGCTGCAGAGGAAGAATTAGATGTAGAGAGTTATAATTACAATAAGGTGGATGAAATACCTTTTGACTTTGAAAGACGTAGACTTAGTGTAGTGGTTGAGGATGAAACGGGAAAAACTCAATTGATCACAAAAGGTGCAGTTGAAGAAATGTTAGATGTTTGCTCTTATGTCGATTTTGATGGAAGTGTTAAGGAATTAACAGAAGATCGTCGTGAGTTTGTAAGGGAACAAATAGCAGAATTAAATAGGAAGGGATTAAGAGTATTAGGAGTCGCTCAAAAAACAAATCCACCTCCAGTAGATGAATTTTCAGTGGAAGATGAGAAAAATATGGTTCTAATAGGTTATCTAGCATTCTTAGATCCTCCTAAAGAGTCTACTCGAGAAGCTATTGCTGCATTAAAGGAACATTCTGTAGATGTTAAGGTAATGAGTGGAGATAATGAATTAGTAAATATTGCAGTTGCAGAGCAGGTAGGGCTACCAACGGATAGAGTGATATCAGGAGATCAGTTAATAAATAAAACAGATGATGAATTAGGAGAAATTGTAGAAAATCATGATTTATTTGTTAAATTAAATCCTACACAGAAATCAAAATTAGTATTTATTTTAAGAGAAAATGGACATGTGGTTGGATTTTTAGGAGATGGAATAAATGATTCACCTGCACTAAGAGCATCAGATGTAGGTATCTCAGTGGATAATGCAGTTGATATAGCAAAGGAATCAGCAGATATTATTTTATTAGAAAAAGATTTAATGATATTAGAACAAGGGATATTATCAGGTAGAAAGATTTTTGGTAATACAATGAAATATATTAAGGCAACTACCAGCTCAAATTTTGGAAATGTATTCTCGGTATTGCTTGCAAGTCTTTTATTACCATTTTTGCCAATGCTACCAATTCAACTATTATTTTTAGGATTGATCTATGAGATTTCATCTATGTCCATTCCATGGGATAATATGGATGAAGAGTATTTATATAAGCCAAAAAAATGGGAAGCCTCAAGTATTAAAAGATTTATGGTGTGGTTTGGGCCAACCAGCTCAATATTTGATATAACCACTTTTTTAATTAGTTTTTTCTTGATTGCACCATCTATTGCAGGGGGAAGTTATGGATCAATAGGAGTGGAAGAAAAAGTGATTTTTATATCAGTTTTCCAATCATCCTGGTTTATTGTTTCCCTATGGACACAAACACTTGTACTTCACACTTTAAGAACACCTAAAATCCCCTTTATAGAGAGTAATGCATCTTTTATTATGATCACAATAACTACAATTGGAATCGTAATAGGTTCAGTTGCACCTTATACAAGATTAGGTGAATTACTTGGATTAGCACCACTTCCTATGAGCGCTTGGTGGATGCTAATTATAACAGTTGCTGCATATTTAGCATTAGTTCAAATAGTAAAAAATATATATGTTAAAAAATATGGAGAACTACTTTAATTCAGTTATAATTAAAAGATAAAAAATAGAGCATATCATTAAATGATATGCTCTAAATTGTCTCTATATACATAATAAGAAGTGCTAGTCCTACTCCTAATGCAAATGCAAAATAAGAATGCTCTCTTTCGTTTCTTTCTGCTTCAGGTAAAAGATGTGATGCAGATAGATAAATTAAAACTCCTGAAACGGCACCAAGTGTAAGTCCTAATATAGAATTATCTAAATTTTTTACAAAAGGATAGGCTACAAATGCACCAATAGGAGTTGTTAATGCAGCAACAATAAAAGCATAGAATGCTGCTTTTTTATGTTTTACACCTCCATTAATAAGAGCTGTAAATGTAATTACACCTTCAGAGAATTCATGAAGCACTAAACCAAGTCCTGCCACTAACCCCATAGTTATACTGGAACTGAATGTTACAGAATAAATAACTCCATCAATAAAGGAATGTATTCCAATTCCTATTATTGCAGTTATACCAAATGCTAAGTCAACTTGTTCTGTTTTATGATGAATCAATTTATTGCTGACAAACATAAATAGAAAACCTGCTAAGGCAGATAATCCAGCAGAGGAATTTTTAGAAATAGCTTCAGGAAAGGCCATAATCAATGGGGATGCTATAAGAACACCAGCAGCAAAACATATAAAATATTCTTTGTAACTCTCAGCCCACTCTCCATTCTTGTAGACAAACCAAATTCCAATGGTATTGACAATCATTGCACTTAGAGCAAAAATTGCAATCCAGGTAAATACGCTAAAATCCATTTTTATCACGTCTTTCATTTATTATTAGACTAAAACAATTATTTTAATCCCATAAATTCTATTTTATCATATTATAAAAAAATAAAAATAAAAATATAATTAAATTTGTAGAAAATATAATATAGTTGGTTAAACGGGGTAAATGATATATAGAGAGATAATGGAAGTTTAAATAAAGGGGGGGTTGAAATGACTAATATAGAAAGTTATTCTAATGGAATATTTGAAAAAATAAAACATATTACAGAAGATGGAGCAGAATATTGGTATGCTAGTGAATTACAAGATGCATTAGGATATGATAGCTGGAAGGTTTTTAAAGAGGTTTTATCAGAATCAAAAATTGCAGCTGAGAATAGTGGTTATGACTCAAGAGAAAATTTTATTAATGTTAGGAATAAAATTAAAATTGGATCTGAAGATGAAATAGAAGTTGAGGATATTATTCTGACTAGATATGCATCTTATTTAATAGTTCAAAATGCAGATCCAAGAAAAGAATTAGTTGCACTTGGTCAATCTTATTTTGCAGTAAAAACAAGGGAAAAGGAATTAGGAGAAGTGTTTCAGGAATTAACAGAAGAGCAAAAAAGAATCTCTATTAGAGAAGAACTAAAAAAACATAATAAATCCTTAGCGCAGGCTGCAAGGATGGCAGGAATAGAAACTAGTGAAGATTACTCGGAATTTCAAAACAAAGGATATGAAGGACTTTATGATGGAATGAGTGCAAGAGATATACATGAAAGTAAGGGACTTAAATCCAATGAAAAAATATTAGACTATATGGGAAGTACGGAACTTGCTGCAAATTTATTTAGAGCTACTCAAACAGATGAAAAACTAAGAAGAGAGAAAATATCAGGAAAATATTATGCTAATCAGGCTCATTATGATGTTGGAAAGAAAGTAAGAGAGACCATTAGAGAATTAGGTGGAATAATGCCAGAAAGACTTCCTACACCAGAAAAAAGTATAGGAGAAATTCAGAAAAAAATTAAAGAGAGTTAGTGGTTATAGTTGGGTAAATTGTATAAATAAGATATAATAAGTTGTATAGGAATATAAAGGAGGAGGTCGAATATGGCAAATAGAGGATTAATAGTTAGGAGACATCCAGCAATAGAGAGAGGTTATGATAGGGGATCCAAAGGTATAGGAGTTGCTGGAAAAGAGTTATATGATATAACTTCATCTGACTTTGAATGGTATATAGAAACAGATAGTTATAAGATGTTAAAAGAAGAAGAGTTAGATAAATATATTCAATGTGTAGAAAATAATATGGAAGAAGATAGGATATTAGTTGTGTCTTCGCATCAAGTAGTAAAAAATAGACTAGAAAAATTGGGAATTAAAACCTTGGCAGTTTATCCTAATAAGGAGTTATTTAAAAAGTTTTCTACAGAAATGGAAAAAAGAAAGAATAGAAATCAAAATGAGATAGACTATGTGAATAGACATTGGTTTCCTTTTATAAATGAAATAGCGAAAGATACATCTAATACAGCACATATAGAAGTTTTTAATCCTAAATTAACATTGATAGAGTTATTAGAAGAATATATGAGATAGAGATTGTGAAAGGATGATTCTTTGATTTATGAAAATCCTCATTGTAAAAATGTAAGGGGAAGTCATATATTATTTGTCGCATGTGGATATTGTAAAACTGATATAGCTGAGTATCAAAAACAGGGTAGGGGCAATTTACTTAAAATGCATATTGATAGAGTTAAAAGAAGTTCTATTGACTTATCAAAGCCTAAAAAAGCTCTCTTTTGTCCTAATTGTGGTGAACAACTGGGAACAAAAATTAGACTTAAAAGAGAAAAAAAAGATGTTTATAGAATGAAGAGAAGTACTTTTAATACTAGAGAAAGAGATTATTAGAAAAGGTCCAGAGATATCTCTGGACCTTTTTTTTAATCATCAACAATAACTTCCATATCCAACCAGTCTTTTCTAATATATCTATAAAAGACTATTAGAAATCTAACTGCTAAATCAAGAGCCATTCCAATCCATGCACCAGAAAGTCCCCATTTAAAAATATTAATGAATATATAAGCAGAGATTAACCTGACAAACCACATTCCTCCGATTGCAGCATATAGGGGAACTTTTGTGTCACCTGCTCCTCTTAATATTCCAGTAAGAACAATAGTCGCATTAAAGAGTGGCTGAACAAAAGCAATTATTCTTAGAGCTCCTACACCTTCATTAATTACAGCCATATCATTGGAGAATATTGACATTAATTGTCTTGGGAAAGTATAGAGGAGAATTCCACTTACCGTTCCAAAAAACAAGGAAAGTATAAAGAAAACCTTTCCATAGACTTCAGCATCATATTTATTTTTAGCTCCTAAGGATTGTCCAACAAGTGTGGTTGCTGCAACTGAAAATCCTGAGGCAGGCATAAAAGACACTGACTCTGCAGTGGTAGCTAAATGATGAGCTGCTATTTGAACTGTTCCTAAACTAGAAACCATTTTTTGATATAATACTTGTCCAAAATTAGTTACTAAATGTTGCCCACTAGCAGGTGCACCAGTTCTTGTAATATGTCCAATTAATACTCTTTCGAAATTCATTAAATTTTTCAATTTAAGTCGAATTATTTGTGATCCATCAAATAAAAGATATAACATTATTATTCCACCTAGTGCATTTGAAAAAGACGTAGCTATTGCAGCTCCCTTTACTCCTAATCCAGCTCCCCAGATGGTCATTTCAATATTTAATATAGGTATTGTTACTAATCTTGTAGTATAGATTAGGAAAAAATTTATAATTATATTTAATATATTTATAAAAAATGCAATTAACATGGGAACTCTTGTATTTCCCAAGGCTCTTAAAATACTTGAAGCAACTCTACCTAGAAACATTGGAATTATTCCCAATGTCCATATTCTTAAATAGGAAATAGCATCTGGAAGAATTTCTGATTCTGCTCCCAACCATTTTGGAATAAAAGGTGAGAGTAAAAATATTAAGATGAAAATTATTACAAATCCAATAAGTCCAGTTGATAATCCATTTATAGCAGCTCTTTCCGCTCTAGTTTTGTTGTTTGCACCAATACTCTGGGCAACTTGTACAGTTGTTCCCACAGCAAAAAGAGTGGAAAAAGACATGATAAACCAGGTTACTGTTGAGTTAATACCAACAGAGGCTGTTGCTACTGTTCCTAGGGTTGCAACCATAATAGTATCTGCAAATCCAACTATTACATTAGCAAGATTTTCAACAATACTTGGTATAGCTACTTTTAAAGTTCTCCTAATATAAGGAATATAGTTTATTTTTTTCATATTTACCTCCATTCAATCAATATATTACCCTATAATTGTAGCTTTAAATCCTAATTATCTCAATCATTAAATAAATAGACCATTGGAGGAATATTTAAAGTTTTCTGAAAAAAAGACTTGACAAAATTATACTAAGGGATTAAGATATTAGACAATATAAAAATCAAAGAAGCAAAGAGTAACTATATTAATAAATTTTACAGAGAACTGGATAAGGTGAGAGCCAGAAGATTGAAACTATAGTGAAAAGAGTTGCTAAGATGAATAGGACAAAGCTTTAAAAGTTAGTATCCTATTTCGCATCCAAAGCGTTAATTGGGTCGAGTTGTAATAGAACAAAGCTAGTTAGATTACAATTAGAGTGGCACCGCGGGTATATAGCTCGTCTCTTATTTTTATAAGAGGCGAGCTTTTTTGTATTAATATTAAATACAAGTTAGATAAAACTAAAAAGAATTTTATGAGGAGGATCAACATGAAAAAGAAAAGTGTATTATTAACTATGATGTTAATTATAGTATTTGCAATAACAGCATGTGGTGGAGAGAATATGGAAGAATTGGAAGATTTAGTTGAAAATGGAGAAGAAATAGTAGAATCAGAAGTAGAAAAGCTTAGTATTGAGGATATAAAATCAAAGGGAAAATTGATAATGGGAACAAATGCAGACTATCCACCTTTTGAATTTCATGCATTAATAGATGGAAAAGATGTAATATCTGGATTAGATATAGAAATTGCCAAATATATTGCAGATGACTTAGGAGTTGAATTGGAAATAAGAGATATGGACTTTAATAATCTTCTAGGTGGAATATCCACAGGAATGTTAGATATAGTTATTGCAGGTATGAATCCTGAACCTGAAAGAGAAAAGCAGGTTAGTTTTAGTGATATATATTATGAGGTTAATTTATCTCTTTTAGTTAGAAAAGATTTAGAGAAAGCTTTTGAAACAGAGGATGATTTAATAGGAACTAGCATAGGTGTTCAAATTGGAACAACTCAAGAAGATATAGCCAATGAGATTAAAGATGCAAAGGTAGTAAGCTTAAAAACAAATTCTGATGCAGTTATGAATTTGAAAACAAATAAAATAGAAAGTGCTCTTTTAGAAACTATTGTTGCAGAGTCCTTTGCAAACACAAATGATGATATTAAAATGGTGGAAGATCTTATAATAAAAACAGAATCAGGTGGGTCTGCCATAGCAACACAAAAGGGTAATGAAGAATTAGTTCAATATTTAAATAAAAAAATTGCTGAGATGAAGGAAAAAGGTTTAATAGAAAAATGGATGAAAGAAGCAGAAAAGTTAAGTAATAGTGAAATATAACTAGAAAGGAAGATAGAGATGAAAAATGTAATAATAATAGGTGCAGCAGGAAGAGATTTTCATAATTTTAATACTTATTATCGAGATAATAAAGATTATAAAGTAGTGGCTTTCACAGCTGCTCAAATTCCAGATATTGATGGAAGAGAATATCCAAAGGAGTTAGCAGGGAGTTTATATAATGAGGGGATACCAATTTATGCAGAAGATAAATTAGCTGAACTTATAGAAAAACTTAATGTGGATGAATGTATATTTGCTTATAGTGATGTGGAATATAAAGATGTTATGAGCATTGGGGCAATAGTAAATGCAGCAGGTGCTGACTTTAAACTTTTAGGACCTAAGAGTACAATGTTAAAGAGCAATAAACCAGTTATTTCAATTTGTGCTGTAAGAACAGGCTGTGGTAAAAGTCAAACAGCTGTTAAGGTGATTAAAACTTTAATGGACTGGGGAATTAAAGTAGTAGCAGTTAGACATCCAATGCCTTATGGAGATTTAGTTGCCCAAAAGGTTCAAAGATTTTCAGAGATAGATGATTTAAAGCGACATAATTGTACCATTGAAGAAATGGAAGAATATGAACCACATATACAACGTGGAAATATTATATATTCAGGAGTTGATTATGCGGCAATTTTAAAGGAAGCTGAAGAAGATCCAGATGGATGTGATGTTATTCTGTGGGATGGTGGAAACAACGATTTCTCCTTCTATAAACCAGATTTAGCAATTACAGTATTAGACCCACACCGTCCAGGAGATGAGCTTAATTATTATCCTGGAGAGGTAAGTTTAAGAACTGCGGATATTGCCATAATAAATAAGGTGGATAGTGCAGATATAGAATCCATAAAACAGGTAGAAGAAAATATAAAATATGCAAATAAAGATGCAATAGTAATAAAAGCTGAATCGAAAATAACAGTGGATAATCCAGAACTAATAAAGGACAAAAGAGTTTTAGTGGTAGAGGATGGTCCTACCTTAACTCATGGAGGAATGGATATAGGGGCAGGAACTGTTGCAGCAGAGAGATTTGGTGCTAAAGAGACAGTTGACCCTCGTCCATATGCTGTAGGAACATTAGTGGAAACACTGGAAAAATATAAGAGAATTGGAAATTTACTTCCAGCTATGGGATACAGTGAAGAACAATTGGAAGATTTAGAGAAAACTATAAACAATACTGATTGTGACTCTGTGTTAATAGCAACTCCTATAGATTTAAGCAGAATAATAAATATTGAAAAACCATATACTAGAGTTTATTATGAATTAGATGAAATAGGAACACCAAATTTAGATGAACTTTTAGAAAGATTTATAGAAGAATATAATTTAAGTGAAAAATATGAATAAATTATTATTAAAAAGAAAATCAAAATCTCATAAGGGAACATATGGTAGAGTTGGTGTTATTGGGGGAAGCACTGGAATGACAGGTTCTATATATTTAACTTCCCAAGCAAGTTTAAGAACAGGATCAGGCTTGGTGTATACAATAATTCCAAAATCCCTTGAAACAATTATGTCTATAAAATTAACTGAATGTATAATAAAACCTATTGCCGATAGGGGAAATGGACATTTTATATATGAATCCATAGTTGAAATTGGAGAGATTATTAATGATATGGATGTAATTGCTTTAGGACCAGGTTTAGGTGTGGATAAAAGTAGAATAGGCCTGATTAAAAAGATAATAGAAAACTCAAATATTCCAATGATAATTGACGCAGATGGACTTAACTGCTTGGCTGAAGATATGAAAGTACTAAAGAACAATGAACAGGATATAATAATTACTCCTCATTTTGGGGAAGCTAGTAGACTTTTAGATGTGGATATAAGAGATATTGAAAAAGATCCTGAATATTATGCAAATCTTTTATCTAGAAATTACAATGTAATTACTGTATTAAAGTCTGAAGCCACAGTGGTTACTTCTCCAAAAGGAGAAATTTATAATAATGAAATAGGTAATGCTGGTATTGCAACTGCAGGAAGTGGAGATGTTTTAACTGGAATAATTAGTAGTTTAAAAGGACAGGGATTAGGAAGTTTTGATGCATCTAGATTAGGTGTATATCTTCACAGTTTAGCTGGAGACATGGCTGCAGAAGATAAGGGAGAATATGGAATGATCGCTGGGGATATTTTAGAAAAACTTCCATATGCGATAAAGAACCATATAGAAAAAAACAGCTGATTCAAATCAGCTGTTTTTTTTAATTGTCTAAAGCTATTTGCATAAATACACTTGCTGCATATATAAATTTAGATTCATCAAGTGCAAATTTAGGATTGTGATGAGGATAGCCCTTTCCATCTATTTCTAATATATTCTCAAAGAACATAAATGTTCCAGGGATTTCCTCTAAATATTCAGCAAAATCCTCTCCACCCATAACAGGAGTGTTTGTAATAATTATATGTTCTTCTCCCAATACTTTTCCAGCAGACTCAGCAGCTTGGAGAGTTATCTCTTCGTTATTTACAAGTGGAGGAGCTCCAAAAGTATAATCATATTCAACACTTCCTCTAAATCCTTCGGCAATAGATTTTGAAAGTTCACCAATTCTCTTAGATATGAATTGTCTTTGTTCCT
>JARIDA010000058.1 GCA_029257065.1 Tissierellaceae bacterium
TTTTCACTATAAATATAATCAACAGCTCTTTTTATGAATATTATTCCTTCTTCTGTTCTAATGGTTCTATCTAAGAAGAATTCTTCTCCATTTCCATTTAATATTCCAATATGATTTAAATACATAATAGGATCTTTTCCTAAATTTTCTCTCTTTTCATATGAAACCATTATATTATAAACTTCTCTTAAAAAATTTCCACGAGTATTAGAGTCATTAACTTGAACTAAGAATGTTGGTTTTTCAGCTACTTCTAATTTGGTTTCTTCTAATTTTTCCTGAAAATTCTTTAAAATATTGTTTTTAAATTCATCCTCTAATTCTAATTTCAAACTTGAATTGTAAAGATTCTCCGACTTATAAAGCCCATATCTATCACTATCCACCAATTCATCCAATGCCCATGAACTAGCCTTCCTTTCTGGAATAGATAAACCTGTATCAAATAAATTCATTTCAGCTTCTGGTATTGCTTCATTTGAAATTAATTCTTCAGCAAATACGGGAGTATTTGAAAGAATTATTGTTGCTGCTAATAAGACTGATATTACATTTTTTTTAAACATGAAATCCTCCCTTTTTATATGTATATAATATCACACAATGGCTAATATTGATAATTTTTAGAATATTATCTAATTATTTACACTGAATTATTTAAAACAAAAAACTCAGCTAATATTAGCTGAGTTTCTCTTATATGAATTTTATTTAATTGTCAAAAATTATAGCTGTTCTAGATTCACTATCCCATTCAACTTCTTTATCAAACATTTCTGACATGGCTCTTAATGGTACATAAGTTGTTCCTTCTTTTATAAAGTTTTTAACCTGTTGAACTTCACCATTAATTACTATTGTAACTCCTTGTTTCTTTCTTTCTATTTCTCCTAATTCTAATTTTTCCCCTTGGTCAGTGATTATAACTGTTCTTGTTTCACTATCCCAATCAACATCTTTGTCAAACATTTCTGACATGGCTCTTAATGGTATATAAGTTGTTCCTTCTTCAATAAAGTTATCAACTTGTTGGAATTCACCATTTATTATTATGCTGATTCCATCATTTGCCTCTTGTGCTTCTTGCATCTCTTCAAATTGTTTTAACTGTTCTTCCATTTGTCTCTGTTGCTCTTCCATTAAATCCATATAGTCTATACTATTTTCTGCTGTAATTTTAGGCATTTCAACTTTTATAGACTTGTCATTAATATTATAATTCTTTGTACTATAATTTATTCCTAAATTTACTATTCCTGAAACTTTTTCCACACCCATAGCTTCAGTAACTTCGCTTATATCTATTCTAAAGTCCATTTTTCCTTTTTCAAGTACTATATATCCTTTATTATTTATTCCAATTTCAATAAATATACCCTCTTTACCTAAAACTTTTATGTCTTCATATTCATCCATAAATTTGTTGAATGTATCTTTAAATCCTGGAATTCCTGCTTCTAATTGATCTAATCCATCTTGAATTTCACTTTCCATTTCAGCTTTTTCTTCTTCTGGAATTGCTGTTATACTCATTACTACATCCATATATTCTTTTAGAAAATCCATAGTTGCTTCATTTTCTAAAGTATGGTTAACTGAATATCTTACAATTTCTTTAAATTGTTCATCATTTAATTTCATTTCATAGATATTTAAGTTTTCACCATCTACAACTCTTTTGCCTACCTTGTTTATAAAGTCAATATCAGAATCCAGTTCTAAATAAAACTCTTCCATAAACTCCATTAATTTAGGTTGGAATTCTTCAGTAAATTCCACAAGACCACTTAAATCAGTTCCTATAGCTTCTTGGTCCATCATGTCATAGTATATATACTCTTTGTCTAAACCTTCTGGAAGCATAGTGCCCATTAATTCTTTAGGCATTTTTATTATCTGTTCCATTTTAGGATTATCATCTGACATATTTACATCCACCCATTGCTTCATATTCATATTAGTACCCATTGCTTGAATATTTGTGTCAACAATTGCTTTAGCCTGTGTTTGATCTTCATTTTGAGTTTGAGTCATGTCCATTTTTATTTTAAAAGTATCCAAAACACCTGCAACTTGATCAATCATCATTTGCTCTTCTTCTGCAAAACCCTCACCACTAAAGTCAAAATCCATTTCTATTGTGCTCTGTGCTGATTCTATTTCTTGCATTTTTTTCATGGCACTATAGATTTCTATTTCATCACCATAACACCCTGTAAGTACTGAAGTCATTAATACTGCTACAAGTAACAGAATAAACTTCTTATTAATTATTCTTTTCAAAATTATTTCCTCCTTTAAAAACATAGTAATAGTCTTACTTATTTTCTTATCATAACAAAAAAATTAGTATACATCAAATTTTTTAACCTTTTTATTCTAAATTAATTTCTCTTTCTTCTTCTTTTTTAATCTTAACTTCAGATATAACTTTTCCTTCTATATCTGTTATTGAAAATAAATATCCATTAAATACAAAATCTAAACTCTTATTTATTACTTCTCTATTAGTTGGTATTCTACCTAAATTCCCTACTATAAATCCACTTACTGTATCATATTCTTCCACCGGAAGACCTATTTTAAGTGTATCCTCTAGTTTTTCAAGATCACAATCTCCTTGAGCAAGATATTCTCCATCTTCTAATAGAAGAATCTCAGACCTACCATCATAATCATCATATTCATCTAATATTTCTCCCATTATTTCTTCAATTAGATTTTCCATAGTTACAATACCTGCTGTTCCTCCATGCTCATCAATTACTATAGCCATATGAGTATTATGACTTTGTAATTCTCCAAATAATTGATCTGCTCTTTTAGAATCCGGAATAAAATAAGGCTTTCTTATTACATCACTAATAAGGAATTCCTCTTTTGCCTCTAGCTCCGTATATCTTAGTAATTCTCTTGAATGAAGTACTCCTATTATATTATCAATAGTATCCTTATAGACTGGATATCTTGTGAATCTCTCTTCATTAACAATATCTAAAATCTCTTGAAAACTTGCATCTGAACTAATTGCAATTATTTTAGTTCTATGAGTCATAATATCTGAAATCTTTGTATCATCAAATTCAAATATACTTTCAATCATTTCTTTTTCACTATAGTCAATCATACCCTCTCTTACCATTATTCTAATCTCTTCTTCAGTAACTATTTCATCTGCTTTATGTGGATCAATCCTAATAAGCTTTAAGAAGAAGTTTGTAGATATGGAAAGTAGCTTTACTATTGGTGTTGTAATTTTAGATAATACTGATAATGGATAAACAGCTATATAGGCAAATCTTTGTGGATTTGACATAGCCATCCGTTTTGGAACTAATTCTCCAAACAATAAAATTAAATAGGATATTATTATTGTTATAAATAACATTGAAAAAGTTTTAACTGCAGCAGCTGATAAGTTAGCAAAAGTTAATATCCAATCTGTTAAAAAACTGGCAAATGCTTCTGATGCAAAAACACCAGAAAAAATACTTGCAATTGAGACTCCAATTTGAATTGTTGATAAGTATTTGTTTGGAGTTTTCTTTAGTTTCAAAATAAGATTTGACCTCTTATCTCCTTCTTCTCTCTTGGTTTTTAATTTTCTTTCATCTACTAATAAAAAAGCTATTTCACTTCCTGCAAAAAAACCATTTAATATGATTAATAAAAATAATAATATCAATGAACTAATCATAGAACCAGCCCTCCTCCACTTAATTTATCCGGAAAGATTAATATTTGAATCCCCTATACTATCATTATAACACCTTACTAAGTATATTTGAAAATTAAAAAATACCAGAGTGTTAACACTCTGGTATTAATATTAACATCTCTTTATATTATAATAACCATGGATCCTCTTGTGGTTCTATATAATCTTCTCCATTTGTATCTATTTCTACTCCTGGATCTACTGGCTTAGTTGGTGTATTTAGTTCTGGATGCATATTGTTCGCCTTATATTGATTTTCACGTGAATCTCTTTTTGGTAGATCTAAATCCACATCTTCAATATCAATATTCATGGCTTTTGCTACACCTTTTCCATATTCTGGATCTGCTTGATAGCAGTGGTATATATGTCTATGTTTTATTTGTAAAGTTGAGTCTCCCATATTTCTTGCTGTATTATCAAATAGAACTTGTTGTTGATCTTCTGTCATAGCTCTAAACAACATTCCAGGTTGTGTGAAGTAATCTGAGTCATCTTCTCTAAAGTCATATCTATAAACATCTCCACCTTTTTCTTTAGGCAGATTATCTTCTGGGCTATCTTTCCAATTTCCGTAACTATTTGGTTCATAATGTAGTTCTCCACCTAAATTTCCATCTACACGCATAAATCCATCTCTATGGAAGCTATGTGGGTTTTCTACTGCCTTTGGTGAATTTACTGGTATCTGATGATGATTTACACCTAGACGATATCTCTGTGCATCTCCATAGGAGAACAGACGTCCTTGCAACATACGGTCCGGTGAGAAGCTTATTCCAGGTACTGAATTAGCTGGATTAAAAGCTGCTTGTTCTATCTGTGCAAAATAGTTATCTGGATTTCTATTTAATTCAAATTCTCCAACTGGTATTAGTGGATAATCTTCTTTCAACCACATTTTTGTTAGATCAAATGGATTGTTCTCCATTGCATCAGCTTCTTCTTCAGTCATAAGCTGAACATAAACTTTCCATTTTGGATACATTTCTTTTTCAATGGCCTCATAAAGATCTCTTTGATGAGATTCTCTATCCATTCCAACAACTTTTTCTGCCTCTTGGTCTGTTAAGTTTCTTATTCCCTGTTGAGATCTGAAATGGAATTTTACCCATGTACGTTTATTTTCATCATTTATAAAACTATATGCGTGAGAACTAAATCCGTGCATATGTCTATATGAAGATGGAATTCCTCTGTCTCCCATTATAATGGTTAATTGTAATAGAGCTTCTGGTAGTGATGACCAGAAATCCCAGTTAGTATTTGGACTTCTCATATTTGTTCTTGGATCTCTTTTTATTGCATGATTTAAATCTATAAATTTCATTGGATCTCTAAAGAAAAATACTGGTGTATTATTTCCTACTAAATCCCAATTTCCCTCTTCAGTATAGAATTTTAAAGCAAATCCACGAATATCTCTCTCTGCATCTGCTGCTCCTCTTTCACCTGCTACAGTTGAGAAACGAGCTAACATTTCCGTTTCTTTTCCTACTTCAGAAAATATTGACGCCTTTGTGTATTCTGTAATATCATGTGTCACCTTGAATGTTCCAAATGCACCTGATCCCTTTGCATGCATTCTACGTTCAGGTATAACTTCACGATCAAAATGTGCCATTTTTTCTAAAAACCAGGTATCCTGTAGTGATATTGGTCCTCTTCTTCCTGATGTCATAGTATCTTGATTATCTGTTACTGGAGCTCCTGCTGCTGTTTTAAGTTCAGGATTATCTCCCTTTCTCTGATTTCTGCTAGGTAAATTTTCACCTAATTTATTTTTATCCATTGGATTTTTACTCACTATTTATTCCTCCTTAAAGTTATAAATATAATTCCTATCAAGAATACATATACCCTATTATTGTAACTTTAACATAAAATTTTTATATTTATTTTATTTCTTATTAACTTGACTTGAAACTGGGTAAATGTTAATCTTTATAAACAGAATTAATATAATAAGGAGGCTTAATTTTGAAATCTAAAATTTTAAAATTTATCTATATTACACTTGCATTTCTATTTTTAGGACTTGGAGCATTGGGAGTTATTCTTCCCATATTACCAACAACTCCATTTTTATTATTAGCATCATATTTCTTTGCTAAAGGATCTGAAAGATTTCATAATTGGTTTACTGGAACCAAAATTTATAAAAACTATTTAGAAGAATTTGTAACTACTAGATCAATGACTTTAAAAAGAAAATTATTTATTTTGCTTCCAGTTTCTATGATACTTATAATAACTATAATATCTGTAAATAATATTTATGCCAGTATAGGAATTTCTTTAATAATTTTATTTAAATATTATTATTTCTTTGCACATATTACAACTATAAAAGAATCTAAAACAGAGTCAAATAATAGAGAATTAATAAATGAGGATTAATATAAAAAAATGGGAATGATAAAATCAATTTTATCATTCCCCTTTTTTTATATTTTATTTTAACTATTCTATTCTTTTATTCAACACTCCCAGCGAAAGTATTATAACTAGAGATAATAATGCTAATGTCATAAATCCAATATTAAAGTTTTCCCCTGTTTTATCTAATAGAAAACCAAAAGCTGACGGACCTCCTGCAATACCAACATTTGAGGCAACTGTTATTATTCCCAATCCCATACCCATTTGTTTAGATAGAATCAAATCAGGCAATAGGGAGAATACAATAACTGGAATCGGAGCAAATCCTAGTCCTAAAGTAAATGCCCATAATGATAGACCTGCAACCTCTTTGCTTATTAATATAAATGATAATCCCATAATTATGCTTCCTATTAATATCAATCTTTTTTTCCATCCAGTTTTATCAACTATTATACCAATTATTGGACTTAAAAATATTGGTACTAACATAACAAAGCTAGTTAAAAAACCTGCCTTTTGTACTGACATTCCAATAGATTGAAAATGTTGTGGTGCAAAAGTAACATAGGATAATAGTTGGAAATTTCCTAACATCCAAATTATTGAAAGAGCTATTAAACTCATATTAGAGAATAATCCCTTTGAAGATTCTACTGAATCTGACTCCGAAGCATCAATCTCTTTTTTTCTTGGAATATTAAGAAGAAAACTACTAATAATAAAAACTATTCCTACAAAAGCTGCTATACCTAATATTATGCTTCTCCAGTAAATTTTTTCTCCTAAAACTCCAAATAAATTTGCTGATATTACTGTTCCAAATGGAACTGCAGCATTAAATACTCCCATTGCTATTCCCATATTCTTGTCATCAAAAAACATTGTAATCAACAGAGGGGCTAGCACTACCAGTATAGTTGCTCCTATACCTGATATTAGTCTTGATGCTAATAGAATATTAAATGTTTTTGATAATGAAAAAGCTATTAGTCCTGATATTAAAATTAATAAGGAAATTAATATCATAGACTTTTCATTGTATTTACTTGTTAAAAATGCTACTAAAAAAGGAAGAATTATTCCTGGTATAGCATAAATACCCATTAATAATCCTGCTTGCGAGTTGGTAAATGCTATATCTTCCACAATCTTATCAAATATTGGTGGGAGTGATTGCAAGGATATGGCAAAAGTTAACATAAGAATAAATGAAATAAATAATACCACCCATTTATAATTTTCATTTTGTTTAGTAATCATATAATACCTCCATATAAATTATATTAGTTCAATATTAATTCTACCCTATTTAATTGGAATAAAACTTTTGTTTTTTATACTTCTATATCATCCATTACCCACTGAATATTATAAGCATTTACATATCTGGCACTTTTTCCCGTCTCCAAGTCCATTATATACTTATTTCCACCAAAACCACCTATCATCCCATCTATTATCACTCCAACAGATGTTAAGTGTTCCATTGAATTATATATGAGATATTTGCCATCTGGAGAAAACCCTATGGGTGAATATCCTGTAAATTTAAAGTCATACATTCCATAAAACTTCTTTACAAGTCTCTCTTCTCCATTCTCTACTATATAAATTGAACCCTCTTTTTCAATTGCAGATTTATTCCCTATTTCAGTTTTTATATAATCATTTTTATCTAGAGAAATATCATCCTTTAAAACATCTTCTCCTCTACCTATTAATTCTGGATTTTCTTCTCCTATTTCCATTTTATATAAACTAAAATATCCATCATTCATAGCTAAAAATTCTATTTCTCTAGTCTCTTTATCATAATAATGATCTATAATATTGTCATTATGGTCACTTTCATCAATTTTACCTTTTCCCTTGTGACTATAAATCAACTCTTCATCCTCTAAATTAGCCTCTGATTTATAAAGAGTTAATGCTTCATCATCTCTTTTAGTATAGTAAATTTCTCCTTCTAATTTTGTAAGTATATCTTTGTTTAACCCAGCTTTAATCTTCATTGATATATAAGGAGATGCAGCTGCAAGGACAATTATTAAGAACACTATTAAAAACACTCTTCTTTTTTTCATTTTAAACCCTCCTTTAATCTATTATACTCTTCTTATATTGCTATTAATGATACAATTGGATTACATTTAAAAGTCTTTTTATTATATAAAAAAGATGGTTTCTTTTATGAAACCATCTTAAATAAGTCTATTTTAATATTAAATCTTTTCTCTTTTGTTCCAATTCAGTTTTTCTTTTGATTAATGAGTCAGTTGACTTTTTATCTGCTATATAATTGATATTTTCATGTTCTAAAATCATTAATTGATTAGATTCTCCATTTCCCAAATCTTCCACTTGAGATACTTTCATATTTAACAAGTCGTTTTCGGATAATACTAATCTTCTTTTCTCAAAGGTAAATGCATCTTCAACTGTAATAAAATATTTTTTATTCATATGAGACCTCCTATAATTAAACTTTTAGTGATGTCTTCATATCTATTATATCTCATTTAAAGCTATTTTAGTAAACTAAAATTAAATATTCAAAATCTCTTTTAATCTTTCATTATCTATTATTTCTATTCCCAGTTCTACTGCTCTATTATATTTTGAACCTGCATTTTCTCCTGCAATTACATAGTTCGTATTTCCACTTACTGAACCTGTAACTTTTCCACCCATTGATTCTACCATTTCTTTAGCCTCATTTCTAGTCAATCCATCAAGTGTACCTGTTATTACAACTGTTTTTCCTGTAAATATACTGGCTTTAACTTGAATATCCTCAAAATATGGTTTTACACCTTCTGATAGTAATTTCTCTATACTAGCTAAGATTCTCTCATCACCGAAAAAACTTAATATTTTTTCTGCAATAATCTCTCCAACCTCTCCCACTGTCAATAATTCCTCACAATCTGATTTCATCAGATTTTCTAAAGATTTATAGTGATTTGCCAAATCAGTGGCAGTTTTTATTCCCACATTCTCTATCCCCAATGCATAGATAAAAGATGATAATGGAACATCTTTACTATTTTCTATAGCATTTAAAAGATTGTTACTCTTCTTCTCTTTAAATCCTTCAAGTTGAATCAAGTCTTCATATTTCACTTCATATAGTTCTGGCAAGTCTCTTAAGTCCAATTCTTCTAATAATTGTTCTGCAGTTTTCTCACTAAAACCTTCTATATTCATGGCATCTCGACTTGCAAAGTGGACAAGTCTTGATATTAATTGCGGTTCACAAGAAAGGGAGTTTTTACAAAATATATGCACTCCATCTTGAACAAGTTCAGATTTACAAGCTGGACAATTAGTTGGTTTCTCTATCTCTTTTGTCTCATTATCACTTTCAACTACTCCTAATATTTCTGGGATTACATCATTGGATCTTCTCAATAATACTCTTGAATTTACACTTACACCTTTTCTCAAAATATCATCATAATTATTAAGAGTTGCACGACCTATAGTTGCTCCTCCAATTTCTACTGGGTCTAATATTGCTGTTGGAGTTAATTTTCCCGTTCTTCCCACATTCCAAATAACGTCTAATAAATCTGTTGTCACTTCTTCTGCTTCAAACTTATATGCTATTGCCCATCTGGGAAATCTATTTGTATATCCTAGAGCATTCCTAGTTTCCATGTCTTTAATTTTTATTACAAGCCCATCAGTTAAGACATCTAGTTCATGTCTCTTTACATCTTGTATTTCTATTTCTTCAATAATATTATCAATACTTTCAAACTCTTTGGCATAAGGATATACTGGTATATAATTATCTCTTAAAAATTCTAAAACCTGCATATGCTCTTCAAATTCTTTGTCTTCTATATAACCAATATTGTAAAAATAACCAGCTAAATTTCTCTCTCTAGTAATATTTGTATCCAGATTTCTAAGAGCACCTGCTGCTGCATTCCTTGCATTTTTAAGTGGTTCCTCTGCTATCTGGTTATATTTTTCAAGAGCAGAAATCGGCATAAGACCTTCTCCTTGAACTTCCATTAGTCCTTTGTATTTTATGTTTTTTGGAATTGATCTTATAACATTCACCTGTGCTAAAATCCCCTCACCAATAGCTCCATTTCCTCTAGTAGCAGCTTGTACTAATTTACCCTCATTATAAGTCAAATTTATACTTAAACCATCAAATTTATATTCCATAATATATGATGGTTTTGGTAATTTAACATTGTTTTCATTATTATAAGCATCTATTCTTCTTAAGACTCTCTTTTCCCATTCTCTTAATTCATCATAGGATTGAGATTTTTCCAAACTCCAAAGTCTTCCCAAGTGGTCATGTTTTTCAAAACCTTCTAGAATTTCTCCACCTATTTGTTGAGTAGGAGAATTATCTAGGATTTCTTCTGTTTCTATTTCTAATCTTGATAATTCATCATAAAGTTCATCATATTCTTTATCACTTAAAAGTGGTGCATCCAAAGTATAATAATGATAATTAAGTTTTGTTATTTCATCTATTAAATCTTTCATTCTTTCTATTTTATCCAAATTCATCACCCTATAACTTTTATTGGTGCTATTGATTTAAGAAGTTTTTTTAGTCCTTCTGTTTCAAAAGCTATTGTCAATTCCTTGTCTCCATCATCTCTCTCTTTAAGTTGAACAACAGTACCTACTCCCCATTTACTGTGTTCCACCTTATTGCCAAGTGCAATATCCATTCCCTTATTATCAACTTTTACTTTTGCCTTTGGCTGTGATATAAGATCAAAAGCAGTTGGAGAAGATTTTCTATTATTTTTAACCTCACTTTTTGTTCTGTAATCTGTAAATTTAATGGTGGCTTTTGAACTATCATCTTCCACCTTTTCTATTTTATCTCCCATTTCTTTGATAAATCTAGATGGAATAGCATAATTAGGTCTTCCATAAATAGTTCTTATTTTTGTATTGGTCAAGAAAAGTTTCTTTTCTGCCCTTGTTATTGCAACATAACAAAGTCTTCTCTCCTCTTCCATATCCTTATCCGTATCATCTGGTCTTATACTTGGAAATAATCCATCTTCCATTCCTACCATAAATACAACTGGAAATTCTAGCCCTTTTGATCCATGAACAGTCATCATTGTCACTACATTAGTAGTATCTGATGTTTTATCTACTTCTGATAATAAGGCTACATCTGCTAAGAAATTTTCTAAAGTAGCTTCCTCATTGTGAACTTCAAAGTCCATTGCTACAGAGACAAACTCTTGTATATTTTCTATTCTGGTTTTTGACTCTATATTATCTTCTTTTTTAAGCTCTTCTAAATATCCGGAATAATTTATTACTTCTTCAATAAATTCTTGTAAACTCATATGATCTTTTCTAACTAGTAAATGATCTATAATATCCTTAAATGATTGAAGACTATTCCTTGCTCTTCCACTAAGTTCAATATCATCTAGATGAACTAGTGCATTAAAAATAGAACTATTTGTCTTATCAGCATAATCCTCAAGTCTTTCCAAGGTTGCTGCTCCAATTCCTCTTCTTGGAGTATTTATAATTCTCTTTAAAGATATATTATCCACAGGATTCTCCAATACTCTTAAATAACCAACAATATCCTTAATTTCTTTTCTATCATAGAACTTTAATCCTCCAACCAATTTATAAGGTATAGCTCTAGACATAAAAGCTTCCTCAAAAGATCTGGATTGAGCATTGGTTCTATATAGAATTGCGAAATCCGATAATTTAAATCCCTTTTCTAATAGTTCATCTATTTTTTCTACAACAAATTTAGCTTCTGATCTTTCGTCTTGAAGTTCTATATATTTTATAGGATGTCCTTCTTTATTGCTAGTCCATAAATTCTTCTCTTTTCTTCCACTGTTGTTTTTAATTACCTCATTTGCCAATTCTAATATATTACTGCTTGACCTATAATTCTCTTCCAGTAATATGGTCTTTGCATTTTTGTAATCCTTTTCAAAATCCAAAATATTTGAAATATCCGCACCTCTCCAACCATAAATTGATTGATCTGCATCCCCAACTACTGAAAGATTCTTGTGTTTTCCTGATAATTGTCTTATTAATTTATATTGAATCCTGTTTGTATCCTGATATTCGTCCACGAATACATATTGAAATTTATCCTGATATTCCCTTAATATATCTTCATTCTTACTTAATAATTCTACAGTTTTTATCAGCAAATCATCAAAATCCAATGCATTATATTCCTTTAACTTCTTCTGATAAAGAGAATATATTTCTCCAATATTTCTTTTGAAATAATCACTATAGTTAGTATTTATAAACTTATCTGGATCTGTCATATTATCCTTTAAAGTTCCTATATAGGACAATACTGCACTTTCTTTATAATTATCCTTATTTATATTCAACTCATTAATACATTCCCTTACAAGTGTTATCTGGTCATCTCTGTCATATATTGTAAATGAGCGATTATATCCTATTTCCTCTATATACTTTCTGAGAATTCTAACACATATAGAGTGAAATGTTCCCATCCACATGCCATCTACACTTCTATCTAATAACACTGCTACTCTTTCTTTCATCTCTTCAGCTGCTTTATTGGTAAAAGTTATTGCAAGAATATTCCATGGATTAATATTTTTCTCCTGTATAAGATAAGCTATCTTACTGGTAACAACTCTTGTCTTTCCTGATCCTGCACCTGCTAATATTAATAATGGCCCTTCTGTGTCTAAAACTGCTTCTCTTTGTCTATCATTTAAACCTTCTAGGTAATTCATCTAATCCACCTTTCTAAACATACATTTCACACTAAATTATATATTATAAACTGACTTATTAAAACTAAAAAACAACAATTGATTAATCAATTGTTGTTTTAGTAAAATTCCTATTCTTTAAAAGTTTATCCTATATACTCGCTTAAATCAATTATTTAAATTTTGAATTCTTTAACTTATAAAAAGGAAAATAATCGTTTACCATTTGTTTTTAATACTATATTCATATCAAAATTTCCTATTTCTGATTCCATAGGTATAGATATAAAATTTTCATCCTTTTTAAAAATATTACTTAAGTTTTCCTGAATAATTTCTGGCTCAGAAATTTTACATCTCATTCTTTTCTTATCCAGACAAAGTCCTGTCATTTCAGTTATCCTTTTAACTACTTCTACCAATATGTATTTTACAAACTCATCCAACTCATTTACAGTTATGCCTGACATGTGCCCTACCATATTAATTGCTACTTCTTTTGGAAATATATAATAAAGATGTCCTTCTAATCTTCCATCTATTTCTACTAATATGCCTATATAATTGTCATCTTCAACCTCATCGCATAATTTTAATTGTCCTCTTTTTAAATCTAAGTCCAACATCATGGTAAATAGGGTTTTTGTTGAATTATAAAATGTGTTTATATCCTCTGCTTTCACTTTATATATCCCCCCTTTTTAGCATGCTCCGAGATTTTCATATCTTCATATCCTACATGGAATTTTAACCATATTACAATTTTAGCAGCTATTATTTTTAAATCTTCTATTTCCAGCCCATTAACTTCAACTTTTTTCCTATAATAAGCTATATCTTCTTGAAATCCATCATGCTCTTTTTTATGTTTCCCATAGTCTTTATAACCTATTTTCTTTTGATAATCTTCTTCTGCTCTAAAGTGTTCAAAACAATATTCCTCTAGAAAATATAAGGTTTCTTGTATATAATCAGAGTTTTCTTCCAAGTCTTTTTCCTCTATTACTGATCTTACAAATCTAGATGCTCTGTTAAATAATTCCCTATGCTGCCTATCTATCAAATCAATTTCTGTCCTATATGACTCCTTCCACAATTTGAATTCACTCCTTTTTTAGAATATTAAACTAAGCTAATCTTATCACACTATATAATTATTTGAAAGATTTTGATGCTCATATTCTATTTATTTATACAATAAAAAAACGACTGCAAGCAGTCGTTTAAATATATTGATTTATCTTCTATAATCTCCAAATATTAATTCTACTAAGGAATTTGTAGCCTGTTCATCGTAAACCCAATATGACCCTTCTCCAATATATCTTCCTTCTCCTGGTATCATAGTAGTGTTTATATTCTCTATATCTAATTTTCCTGCTGACAGAGCATATTTAAGCATATTTCCTAAAGATATATTTGTATCCACATAGTCATAATAAGTTTTTATCAACTTATCCATTTTAAGTAAATTACTTGGTTTAAGAGTTTGTTTAACTAATTCTTTCATAAAATACTGTTGTGCCTGAACTCTTCCAATATCCCCTTCTGGATAACTTCTAAATCTTAAGTAATCATGAGCCTTTTGACCATCCAATGTTTGTAGTCCAGCTTTTAAATTTATTCTAAGTGGTGGCTTTGCTACTGGATCTTGATAATACATATTTCTTGGAATATCTAATTCTACTCCACCTATTGCATCCACTATTTCTTTTATTCCTTTAAAATCAACTTTTACATAATAGTCTATATTTACATTTAAAAAATCTTCTACTGTTTTAAGGGCCAATTCTGGTCCTCCATAGGAATGCGCATGATTTATCTTGTCACTTTTACCTTTCACCTTAACCCTAGTATCTCTTGGTATAGATAAAAGATCTATTTCCCCTGTATCAAAATTCGCCTTTCCCAGCATCATAGTATCTGTTCTAAGACCTTTCTCCTGTGTCACATTATTTCCATCAACACCTAATAGCAAAACCAATACTTCATTTTTAATTTTTTGATCTGGTTTTTCTATTTCCTTTTTCTCTTCTTCCAATTCATCAACTTCTTTTCCTTCCACCGTTCCCATATAGTCACCTATTACAAATTTATCTACCCCTATAAATAGAAAAGTAAAACACATGGAGGAAATTATAAAGGAAAGAAAAAACTTCTTTTTCATTGTGTACACCACCTCTTCTCAATTAATATATATATTATCACATTTATTCATTTATATATATATTTCGTTAGAATTTTAACTTTTTTGTAACAAGTTGATCCAATCTTTATAATATAAAAAGGCTGTAGATGCAGCCCTCTTATATTATTAATATTCTATTTTATATTCTCCAAATAACTCTTCTACTAATAAAGATGTTTCCAACATGTCATATGACCAATAGGAAATTCCATTTATCATTGTAGATTCACCTGGAACCATTTCTGTTCTCATATTATCAACCTCTAAATTCTTTGCTGCCAAACCATATTTCAGCATTGTTGATATAGCTATATTTGTATCCACATAATCATAATAAGTCTTTATTAATCGATCCATTCTAAGTAGATTTTTTGGAGTCAATAGTTGTTTTGCCAATTCCTTCATAAAATATTGTTGAGCCTCAACTCTTCCAATATCACCATTAGGATAACTTCTAAATCTTAAAAAGTTATGAGCTTCCTGCCCATTTAACTCCTGAACTCCTGGTTGAAAATCTATCAATAGTGGTGGCTTTGCTACTGGATCATGATAATACATTCTTTCCTTTATATCCAATTCTACTCCACCTATTGCATCTACTATCTCTTTAATACCTACAAAATCAACTTTTACATAATAATCTATATCTATATGTAAAAAATCTTCCACTGTTCTCATTGCTAATTTAGGTCCTCCAAATGAATGGGCATGATTAATCTTATCTTCTTTTCCATTTATTTGTACCCGTGTGTCCCTTGGTATGGATAAAAGTTCTATTTCTCCTGTATCAAAATTTGCTTTTCCTAAAATCATAGTATCTGTTCTTAGTCCCTTTTCTTGATTCACATCATTTCCATCCACACCTAAGAAAAGAACTAATATCTCATCCTCTACTTTGTTTTCTATCTCTTCTCCATCAGCTGTAGTTTCAGTTTCTCCACCTAATATAAATTTATCTATACCTGTGAAAACTAATCCAAAAACTAGAGTAGAAAGAAGAAAAGTTATAATAAATTTCTTTTTCAAGATATACACCACTTTCTTTTTTATCTCAACTTCTTACATTATAACCTATTCAGAGTAAATATATAAGTGTATATATGAAATAATTTCAGTAAATCAAAAAATAAAAAAGTATCATCAATTGAGATGATACTTTTAATATTAAAATAATCCTACTATTTCTCCATTTTCTAATATATTCATACTATTTGCTGCAGGAGTTTTTGGAAGTCCTGGCATTGTCATTACATCTCCTGTTAATGCCACTAAGAAACCTGCGCCTTTAGAAATATTAATCTGTCTTACTGTTATTTTGAAATTCTCAGGTCTTCCAAGTAATTTTGGATCATCCGAAAGTGAATATTGGGTCTTTGCCATACAGATTGGCATTTTGTCAAAAGCTAATTCTTCTAGTTTCTTAATATCCTTTTTAGCTTTAACCGTAAATTCAACACCTTCTGCACCATATATTTCTTTGGCAATTATATTTATTTTCTCTTCTATAGAATCTTCCACATTATATATAGGCTTAAAATGACTTTCTCCCTTTTCACAAATATTAATAACCTCTTCTGCTAAACTCTTTGCACCTTCTCCACCCTTTGCCCATACCTCAGATACTACTGCTTTAACACCTAATTCTTCACATTTATCTATTATTAATTGTAATTCTTCTTCTGTATCTGTTGGAAATCTATTTACTGCTACTACTGATGGTACTCCAAATTTCTCTATATTTTCCATATGTTTTTCTAAGTTTTTAAAACCTTTATCCAGTGCTCCTAAATTAGGAGTTTCTAAGTCTTTTTTTTCTACTCCTCCATTATATTTAAGAGCTCTTACTGTTGCTACTATTACTGTTGCATCTGGCTTTAAATTTCCAAATCTGGATTTAATATTAAAAAACTTCTCTGCTCCCAAGTCTGCACCAAACCCTGCCTCTGTTACTGTGTACTCTGCTAATTTTAGACTCATTTGAGTTGCTACCATTGAATTACATCCATGAGCTATATTTGCAAATGGTCCACCGTGGATTATAGCTGGTGTGTTTTCTAAAGTTTGAACTAGATTAGGATTAATAGCATCCTTCATAAGTAATGCTACTGCTCCTTCTGCTTTTAAATCCCTTGCATAAATAGGTTCTCCTGAATAACTATAGGCAACTATTATATCTCCAACACGTACTTTAAGGTCTTCTAAGTTTTCTGCTAAACAAAATATTGCCATAAGCTCGGAAGCTACAGTTATGTCAAATCCATCTTCTCTTGGAACCCCATTTGTCTTTCCACCTAGTCCTATAACTATATCTCTAAGAGCTCTGTCATTCATATCAACTACTCTTTTCCATACAACTGCATTAGGATCTATTTGAAGATCGTTCCCCTGGTGTATATGATTATCAAGTAGAGCTGCAATTAAATTATGAGCTGATGTTATGGCGTGAAAATCTCCTGTAAAATGTAGATTAATATCCTCCATTGGAACTACTTGAGAATAGCCTCCACCTGCTGCACCACCCTTAATTCCAAAGCTAGGACCTAGAGATGGTTCTCTTACAGTTGTCATAGCTATCTTGCCTAGTTTGTTAAGCCCCATAGCTAGACCAATATTAGTAGTGGTTTTACCCTCTCCTGCTGGAGTTGGATTTATTGCAGTTACTAAGACTAAATATCCATCTTCTACATTCTTTTTTTCTTCTAATATATCTAGAGAAATTTTCGCTTTATAATTTCCATAATTTTCTAAATATTTTTCATCCACATCTAATTTTTTTGCTATTTCCACTATGGGCTTCATTTCAGCTCCTTGACCTATTTGCACATCTGTTTTCATATATAATTACCTCCTATAGTTAATACTCTATATTCTTACCTATATCAGTTCTATAATACATTCCTGCAAAATTTATCTTTTCTATATTCTTGTATATATTTTCTCTTATTTCTTCTAAATTATCACCCATGGAAGTAATGGAAAGTACTCTTCCACCTTTAGTATAATATTTTCCATCCTTATATTCTGTTCCATTATGAAATACTCTTATATTCTCATCTAGATCATCCAAGCCAGTTATTTCAAATCCAGTCTCAAATTCTCCAGGATATCCTTTAGAGGTTAGAATAACTGTCATAGCAGGTCTGCTATCCCAAGACATATAGTCTTCTTTTAAACTTCCATCTATAGTTTTTTCTATTACATCTACAAGACTATTTTTAAGTCTTGGAAGAACTACTTGACTCTCTGGATCTCCAAATCTGGTATTGAATTCCAATACATATGGTATTTTTCCAACAACCATAAGTCCAATAAATAGGACACCTGTAAAATTCATATCTTCTTCTTCAAAACCCTTTTCTATATTTTGGAGAATGTTTTGTTCCAATTGTTTATAAATCTTTGGTTTTAAAAGGCTACTTGGAGAATAACACCCTATTCCACCAGTATTAGGCCCTTTATCATTGTCAAATATTTGTTTGTAATCCTCTGCTGCTGGTAGTGGAAATATTTTATTATTACTAACCAAGCATAGAAGTGAGGCTTCTATTCCATCTAAAAATTCTTCTATTATTATTCTACTTCCCTGTTTTCCAAATATTTTGTCATCCAACATATCTTCTATAGTTTCTATTGCCATTTTCTCATCTTCACAAATAACTACACCTTTTCCTGCACATAGTCCATCTGCTTTAATTACCAATGGATAGCTATAATCTTTTAATCCTTCTATTGCACTTTTTGAATCCACATAGGCTTCATATTTTGCTGTTGGAATATTATATTTTTCCATAAATGATTTAGAATAATCTTTACTACTTTCCAATTGTGAACACTTTTTATCTGTTCCAAATATTTTAAGGCCCTCTTTTTCAAACACATCTACTATTCCCAAAGACAGAGGAACTTCTGGACCTACTATTGTTAAGTCTATATTTTTCTTTTTGGCAAATTCAACCAGTTCATCTATATTTTCTGGTGATATTTGAATATTTTCTGCTATTTTTTCTGTTCCACCATTTCCTGGTGCCACATATATTTTTTTAATCCTGTTATCCTGGGATACTTTCCAAGCTAAAGTATGCTCTCTTCCCCCTCCACCTATAATTAAAACCTTCATCTATGCTACCTCCTAAGTATTAATGTTTGAAATGTCTTATTCCTGTTAATACCATGGCCATATTATTACTATTAGCCTCTTGAATTACTTCCTCATCTCTAATTGAACCACCTGGTTGAATCACTGCAGCTATTTTTGCCTCTGCTAGAGTTTCTATTGAATCTTTAAATGGAAAGAATCCATCAGACGCTAATACAGAACCCTTTGCTTTCTCCCCTGCTCTTTCAACAGCATTTCCCACTGCCCAAACTCGATTAACTTCTCCAAGCCCTATTCCTACAGTTGCTCTATCTTTTACCAATACAACTCCATTGGATTTAACTGCTTTTGCTGCTGCCCAAGCAAACTCTAAATCTTTCATCTCTTCTTCAGTTGGTTTTCTATCTGTTACTACTTTAACTTCATCTTCAAATAATATTGTATTTCTATCTTGAACTAAAAATCCTCCAAGAACTTTTTTCATATCCAATTCTGGATATTCCATATCTAAAATATCATCTATTACTAATAGTCTAATATTTTTCTTTCCCTTTAAAATTTCCAGTGCTTCCACACTATAACTTGGAGCCATAACCACTTCTATAAATATTTCATTTATTTTTTCAGCTACATGGACGTCAACTTCTCTATTTGCCGCTACTATTCCACCAAATATTGAGATTGGATCACATTCATAAGCTTTATTATAAGCTTCTAACAGATTTTCTCCACTACCAATTCCACATGGATTAGCATGCTTTACTGCAACTACAGTTGGTTCACTAAATAATTTTAAGGCTTCTAATGCTCCATTTGAATCATTTATATTGTTAAAAGACAATTCTTTACCGTGTAGTTGTTCAGCCCCTGCCAATGTTCCTTCTACTTTTCCTGTTTCTTCATAGAAAGCTGCTTCTTGGTGTGGATTTTCTCCATATCTTAATTCTTTTTTGCCTTTATAAGCCAGTGTTAAGGTTTCTGGAAATTTAACATCTTCTATGGAGTTAAAATAGTTTGAGATTAAAGTATCATAATATGATGTATAATTAAATACTTTTCTAGCTAAATATCTTCTAGTTTCCCAGCTAGTTTCTCCTTCTTTTCTCAGTTCACCTAATACTATTTCATAGTCATTTGGATCTACTAATGTTGTAACATCGTTAAAATTTTTAGCTGCTGCTCTAATCATTGATGGTCCACCAATATCTATATTTTCTATAATTTCCTCTTCAGTAACTCCTACCTTATTTATGGTTTCTTCAAATGGATATAGATTATTCACAACCATATCTATAGCTGTTATTTCCAATTCTTCTAAAGTATTTACATGATCCCTATTATCTCTTTTAAAAAGAATTCCTCCATGAATCATTGGATTTAATGTTTTTACTCTACCATCTAAAATTTCTGGAAAACCTGTTACATCGTCTACTTCAATAACTTCTAAATTTGCCTCTTTTAGCTTCTTATAAGTTCCCCCAGTAGAAACTATTTCCCATCCCAGTTCTATTAGTTCTGTTACAAATTCCACTATTCCACTTTTATCGTATACACTAACTAATGCTCTTTTCATAATTTCCTCCTATAAAATCCATATTTTTCTTCCATCAATTTTTATTCTGTCTGTGCAAAATAAATTAATTGCTTTTACTAAAAGTTTATGCTCTATTTGGAGAATTCTCTTTTGAAGATCATCTGCATCATCATCTGGATAAACTTGTACAGTTTCTTGTAATATTATTGGCCCAGTATCAGTTCCTTCATCTACAAAATGCACTGTTGCTCCTGAAATTTTAACACCATAGTCTATTGCAGCTTGATGGACTTTTTTTCCATAATATCCTCTACCACAAAAACTCGGTATAAGTGAAGGATGAATATTTATTATTTTATTCTTATAAGACTTTATAAAGTTCTTAGATAAAACTCTTAAATATCCTGCAAGTACAACCAACTCAACTCCTGCAGATTTAAGTTTTTCAATTAAATGTAGATTGTAATCTTCTTCATTTTCAAATTCTTTTCTATTTATATAAATATTTTTTATACCTGCCTTTTCAGCTCTTTCAAGTCCAAAAGCCCCTTCTCTATTAGAAATAACTAATTCAATTTTCCCATCTATATTTCCAGCATCTATATTATCTATTATCGACTGTAAATTAGTTCCTCCACCTGAAATTAAAACTCCTATTTTTACTCCTGACATAGTTTAATTCCTGACTTTCCTTCTTTTACTATGCCCAGTTGCATATACTCTTCATCTAACTGATCTAAATATTCTAATATTTCCTCATAGTCCCCTTCACTTACAGCCAGGACCATTCCCACTCCCATATTAAATGTTTTATACATTTCTTCTTCTTCTATATTTCCCCATTTTTGTAATAGATCAAATATAACTGGTGTTTTAATATTCTTTATATTTATTTCTCCCATTAATCCCTCTGGTAACATTCTAGGAATATTTTCATGGAATCCTCCACCTGTTATATGAGCGATTCCTTTTATTTTAAACTTTTTATTTAATCCTATTAATGGATTTGAATAGATTCTAGTTGGTTTTAGAAGTTCCTCACCAATAGTACATCCTAATTCCTCAACATAGTCGTCTATATTCATCTCTTTTCTTTCAAATATGATTTTTCTAACTAAAGAATATCCATTACTATGGATTCCAGTTGATGGTAATCCTATTAAACGGTCTCCTGATTGAATTTTAGAACCATCTATTATATTCTCTTTTTCTACTACTCCCACACAGAATCCTGCCATATCATATTCATTTTTATTATATATTCCTGGCATTTCTGCAGTTTCTCCACCAATTAAAGAACATTTCCCTTTAATACATCCATTGGAAACTCCCTCTACAACAGATGCCATTTTCTCTGGTAATAATTCTCCAGTTGCAATATAATCTAGGAAAAATAATGGTTTTGCTCCCTGACATAATATATCGTTAACACACATAGCTACACAATCCTCACCAATTGTATTGTGCTTATCCATCATAAATGCTATTTTAAGTTTTGTTCCTACACCATCTGTTCCAGAAACTAATACTGGTTCTTTATATTCTTCTGTATCAAGTTGAAATAACCCAGCAAATCCACCTATATTAGATAACACTCCTGGTCTATGTGTCTTTTTTACCATATCCTTTATAAGTGATACTTGTTTTTGACCCGCTTCTACATCTACTCCTGAATCCTTATATGTTAAACCCATTTTCAAACCTCCACATTAATCAATTAAGAAACTGTCTTTACTTTTTGGAATAGGATAAACTCCATTTAAACATCCTGTACAAAAACTATCTTTTTCTCCTGTAGATTCTAGTAATCC
>JARIDA010000071.1 GCA_029257065.1 Tissierellaceae bacterium
TGACTTTTATATAGTTAATTAGAAGTCCGAAACTTACGACTGGAGTAATAGATAGAAGTCTTGAAACCTTTGAGAACAGAGGATTCAAGACTTTTTTATTTTGATAAATATAAATAAACATTATTAATACAAATCAAAACGTATCGAATTAGAGGCGGTTAGCTTTAAATTTGTTGCATTCACACTGAGAAAGTTGTATAATTTCAGTATAGATGGAACAAAGGAGGCCCATATGAATTATAAAGATAAGATACTTAATTATCTAAAAAGCAACAATGGAATAATTACAACGCAATATTGTAGAGAGGAGGGGATTCCTAGAATCTACCTTACAAGACTCGTAGAAGAAAGTATACTTACTAGAGTTGATAGGGGTATTTATATTTCAAAAGATGGAGATTATGATGAACACTATTTTTTTCAGCATAGATTTAAAAGGACTGTATTTTCCTATGAAACAGCCCTATATCTACAAGGATTAACTGATAAAATCCCACAAATAATGGAAGTTAGTATACCTTATAGTTATAAAATAAATAATGTACCAAATAATGTTGAACTTTATTATGTAAAAAATGAAATAGTTGATATGGGAGCTATAGAAGTGAAAACTATATATCAAAATAAGGTTAGAGCCTATAATATAGAAAGAATAATATGTGATTTTATTCAAAATAAGAGTAATATAGACCCAGAGACTTATGCTAAGACCATAAGAGAATATGCCTCTTCTAAATGCTCCGATATAAATAAACTATTTATATATGCACATAAAATGGGCATTGCCGAAAAGGTAAGAACTACAATGGAGGTGATTTATGAATAAAGATAAGATAACAGCAATGTGTCATAAGGTATCTGATGAAACAGGATTAACTTTTAACTCTGTTATGACCTATTATTTTCTAGAAAGTGTTTTAAGTAAATTATCAAATAGTAAATATAATAATAAATTTATTTTTAAAGGTGGATATATCCTCTCAAATATAGTAGGTTTAGATTCAAGAAGCACTGTCGATATTGATTTCCTCATTAAAAACATGGCTTTTGATGAAGAACTCTTAATTGATATGTTTCAAGATGTTTTAGATAACAGTAAAAATGATCCTATCCAGTATGAATTGAAAGATATACAAGAAATAAAAAAAGAAGATGAATACAGTGGATATAGAGTTCGGATTTTATGTAAATTAGATAATATGCGTCAAGTTGTTCCGTTAGATATAGCCACAGGAGATATATTAACATATCAACCAGTAGAATATGAATATAAAACAATATTTTTAGAAGATAATTTAAGAATCCAAGCATATAATCTAGAAACAATGTTAGCAGAGAAATTAGAAACAATCTATTCTAAAGGATTTCTAAATAGCAGAAGTAAAGATTTTTATGATGTTCATTTATTATATAGGCTAAAAAGTGATGAAATTAGTTTTGAGAAATTAGCTGTAGCTTGCGAAAGAACCTTTAACTATAGAGAAACTATACTTGATTTAGTAAGTTTTAAAGAAATGATTAGCATGATATTAAATGATAAGGGTTTTAATGATAGATGGAATGCATATGCAAATAAGAATACTTATGTAAAAGATACCTCTTTTGAGAATGTTATTGAAAGCATTGAGTTATTGATTAGAAAGATAATATAGATATTATAAATCTAGCTTTCATAAATATTGAAAAATACAAAGAGGATAAAAATATAACTTTTTACTTCTAGTTTGATTTTAAAAATATATAAAGCCAATATAATAGAGGTAAAAACCTCAACTGGAATGAAATTGGTAAAAAAGTTTTTTAAAATGATGGAGAAAATAGTATCAAGTAGATAACAAATAGAGACACCATAGAAATCTTACTAAAGATCTATGGTGTCTTTTAATACATATATTATTTATTATCTAGAGATTTTTCTGTTCTAATTTCTTTAAAGTGGAGTTATTTAATAGAGATTTCAATTGTAATCTAGCCATTTGATTTAATTTTTTAAGCCTTTTTGGTTCTTTGTTAGTTTATTATGGATTAAATTTTCTTTGATGGCATCAGTGTGAATATGATAATTTGTCTTAGATAATTCTCTTCTTAGATCCCAGGCTGAGGATAATCTATACTGTTCTTCCTCTCTTAATCTTTGATAGTCTTTAATTATATATAGTTTAAACTCTGGTGAAATCCAGGAGGCGAATTCAAAGGCTATATTTTTATGTGCATATATTTCTCCATACCTACCTGCCTTTGATGTAATGCCTATAGCACTAGTTGATTCTATCCATCGCTTAGGAGTTAAGACAAATGAATTTAATCCTGCTTGACTTCTAATCCCATCGAATTCGATAGGATTAAAATTAGGATTATGCATTTACTCCCAAACTCCCAAAAATTCAATAGTATTTCTATTCCTTAACCAGTTTAAAATAACAATATCTTTTCTATCCTTATTCTTTTGCTTAGCTATATCAGTCAGGCTAATAAAGTCGTCTTGGTTCTCATAAGCAAGAACAGCTATTTCATGTCCTTGTGCTTCTATTTTTAGCTTTTTTCCTGGTATATTAATCCCACCTTTGTATATTTAAGGAAATCTTATAGCAAGAAAGATTATTCTTCATCTATATTATCTTTAATTTGGATAGACCTTATTTGCTGTTTTAATTCAAAATTATCGACTAACATGGTATGAATTCCATCTTCAGATAAGACACCGCGATTTAAATCTTTGGGTATTTTATCATTTCTATCATCCTCAAAATCTTGAAACCACTCTTTGCTTCCATAATAAGCTGATACTTCTTCTATTTGTTCAGAAGTATCAATGTACTGATTTAAAG
>JARIDA010000098.1 GCA_029257065.1 Tissierellaceae bacterium
ACAAAAAATTGTCCTGGAATAAATCCTTCGAATCCTGTTTTAGCATCTGGATCTTCTTCTTTTTTTAATGTTAGTGCTATGTGTATCAAAGTCAGTATTAGTAATAATGTTATTACAAACAATGGATATATTTGCGACTTTTCTGGTAATTGTAAAGTCATGTAATAAAAAATTCCTGATACCAAGACTAATATGACTCCCAATAGCAATTCAAGTTTTTTCATAAACTACCTCCATAACCAAATTAATAAAACAATAGAATAGGGATATTATCCCTATTCTGTTATTTTTGTTTAAATTATATTTTCAATTAATTAAGATCTATTATTTCTCCTATTTCTTTTAGATAAACTTCTTCATCTGCTATATATTGTGATAATTCTTCTGGTGACATATATCTAATAGGTAAATCTGCATTTGCAGCACCTTGCATATGTTCATCACTTTCTAAAGCTTCTTTGAATTTATCATGTAGTATATCTAATATTTCTTGTGGTGTTCCTTTTGGTGCAACTAATGCTCTTGCTGAACCAAATAATATATCATATCCTTCTTCTCCTAATGTTGGAACATCTTCAAATCCATCTAATCTTTCGTCAGTAAATGATGCTAATATTCTTAATTCACCTGCATTAACTAAACCTGCAACTTCACTTATTTTAGCTACTGTTGCCTCAACATGTCCACCTCTTAACGCTGCAAGCATATCTGTTGAACCACCAAATGGAACATGAGTTACTTCAATATCTGCTTCGTGAGCAAAATGTGCTGCACCAATATGGTTAGAAGCTCCTGTACCATTATTTGAGATTCTTATTTCTTCAGGATTCGCTTTAGCAAACTCAACAAAATCATCTAATGATTTGAATTCTGAAGAATCTTGAACTACTAATACTCCTGCGTCATATACATGATTCATAATTGGTTCAAAATCATCTAATTCAAATTTAGTGTTTCTTTCTAAAGTTAAACTTACAATTGTTGGTAAGTTTATAAATCCTACTGTATATCCATCTGGCTTAGCATCTGCTAATCTATTGTATCCTAGTTCTCCATCTGAACCATCAATATTTTGTATAACTAAAGGTTTTCCAAAATATTCTCCTGCTGCTTCTGCTAAAACACGTGCACCTACATCTGTTCCTCCACCTGCTTTATATGCTACTATTACTTCAATTTCTTTTTCTGGGAAGTTTTCTGCACTTGCAGGTTCTGAATCATTTCCTCCATCTCCACATGCTACTAATGAAAATACTAGAGTTAAACTTAATAACCCAATTAAAAATCTTTTCATATTTAGTCTCCTCTCATAAATCATAATAATTACTTGACCTGATTTGAATCGAATATCCAAATCTATTATGTCAATTATATCAGTTTTTAAAAAATAATCAAACACAGGACATTTCACATCTACTCTAAATTTAATTTTGTCCTTAGTCTCTTAATCCCCAGTGTAGTTAATACTATACCCTTAAATATTGTACTTACACTAATACTCCACCAGATTCCATTAAGACCTAGACTAGTTGATGAAAGGACTAATGCCATAGGTATTCTAGTCGCATTAAATATCATTCCTACCATGGCTGGTGTTCTTGGCTCTCCAATACCATTGAATGCACCCATACTAGCAATTTCTATACAGAGGAAAATCTGACAATATCCTAATATTCGCAAATAAGATCCACCTTGAACAATTGCTAAAGGATCATCTGGAATAAATATAGAGAATACAGATTCTCCTGCAAATATAAATAGTAGACCAGAAAACAGACCTATTAAACTAACTATCTTTAATCCTTGTATATAACCTCTCTCAACTCTTTCATAGTTCTTAGCACCATAATTCTGACCTATAAAAGCGGTTATTGCACTTGAGAAACCTTCTGCTGTCATCCATGAAATAGATTCTATTTGAGAACCTGTAGCTTGGACTGCAATTGCAGTTGCACCCCAAGAGGCTAAAAACTTTGCTATAATCATATTTATACCCGAATGCATTGATGTTTGAAAAAATGCTGGCAGCCCTAATTTAGATATCTTTTTAATATATTTCATATCCGGCTTACTAAATATTTTTACATCCATAAATAATTCTCTATTTTTTATTATTGCTACTACAAAAAACATAGTTACTGTAAATTGCGATAGAGAAGTGGCTATAGCTGCTCCTCTTATTCCAAATGCGGGAAGAGGTCCTATTCCAAATATTAACACTGGATCTAATATCATATTTGCAACTAATCCAATTGAATTTATAATAAATGGAGTTAAACTATTTCCCGTTGCATTAAATATGGCAGATATTACTGGATTTAAAAAATGAAATATAATTCCTAAACAAATTATCTCCAAATAACTTATGGCCATATGAAATACTTCTGGATCTTGTAAATTAAAGAAACCTACTAATTTATATCTAAATATGAATAAGAACACTGCATAGAATATTGCTAGAATTATATCCAATTTTAAAGCATTAGATATATATGCAGCCAGTTCCTTTTGATCATTTTTACCATAGGATTGTGATACTCCTATTCCCACTCCTATTTGCGAAATCATTATAATTCCTGAACCAAACCACATGAAAAATCCTACTGCACCTGCAGCTGCTACTGCTTTTGTACTAAATCTACCTAACCACATTATATCTGTTAAATTATATAACATATTTATAAGTGATGTACCCATTATGGGAAGTGCTAAAAGCACTAATGTTTTAGTAATTCCTCCACTTGTTAAATCTCTTTCTCTCCTCATATACTTCTCCTTATATTTTATTTCCATCTGATAACCGCTAAAACATTATAATACATATATAAATTATTGTCATCCTATAGTTTTTTACACAAAAATATAAACATTCTCATTTGAGAATGTTTATATTTACCCCTTACCCAACCCTCATCTTTATATAAATCAGCACCTGGTTTTAACATTAATATTTAAATTGTACTCATGTGACTTTAATGAGAATAACTTGTAATGGCTACTGCCAATAAGATTTCTCTAAATCTCTATCTAGTATTTTCTTTGTACTCGCCTTTATATAAAAACTACCAACTATTTTATATTAAATCCGTATTCCAGTTAAGTCTCTGGATTTCTGTGTCTAATTTTCTCCATTCTTCTGAAAGTTTTCCTATCTGATTTTGTATTTCTGATACATCTATTGTTGAAATATATTTAATTTCACTATTTGAATATCTATTATTTTTAATACTAGCTTCTTCAGATATTTGAGTTAATAAAGATCTTTTCTTTATAATTATATCTCTTTTTGCCAGTGCCTCTGACAGGTAAATATTTTCTTCATACTCAGTTTTATTATTAGTATTATTTATTCTTTTAATTAGGGTTAAAAGTTCTTCTAAATTTTCATCTATACTTTTCAATAATTCTTCTGGATTTTCGGAGACTTCATCTCCTTCTTGTATCCTAACATTTTCAAGCACCCTATTTTTAAGTTGTTCTATTCTTCTCTGTTTTTCTGCTCTTAATATTAAAGCTTCTGCCAACTTCACAATACCACTCCTCTTATCTTATATTATAATTCAGGCTAAATATTTATATATTCCAATAAAATGAAAAACTGTTCCTCCCAAGACAAATAAATGCCATATAGCATGATTATATGGTATTTTTTTATTACTATAAAATATAGTACCCAATGTATATACAATACCACCTGCTGCTAACCACATTATAAATCTTATAGAGGTTTCTTGAATTATTGATTTTAAACTAAATACTGTTATCCATCCCATACCTATATAAAGAATAAGTGATATCAATTTGTATTTATCAAATTTATTAAAAGTAGCAATTTTAAAAATTACTCCTCCCAAAGCTATAGTCCACATAACTATTAAAGTTATTACTCTCATAGATCCTGACAATGTTAATATGGCCACTGGTGTATATGTTCCTGCTATAAATAGGAAGATTGAACAATGGTCAAATACTCTTAATACGGACTTTATCTTGTCAATTGTAACTGAATGGTAAAGTGTAGATGCTAGATACATTAAAATTAAAGATCCACCATATATACTGAAACCAACAATTGACTTAATATCACCTTTTTGAATTGACATATACAATAGTATACTCAAAACAACAATACCAAAAACTACTCCCAGTCCATGGGTTATACTGTTAGCTAATTCTTCTTTTATTGAATACTGTTTTTTCTCATTTTCACCATCCATCAATATCACCCTTTACTTTTGTATTTAGTATTTTCTAATTATAATATTAAAAACCTAGACAGTGTCTAGATTTTTAATATTATAATTCCCAAGAATTTATATTCTATATTATTACATAAATAATTGAATTAATCCACCTATTACAGAAATACTTAACATAATTTTAGCTACCATTGAACTTATATCCTTAACTCTTACAATCATTGCTAAAATAGAAATTAAACCTATTAAAATAGCCATTATTCTTTGAAGTGAATAATTACTTGGTAAAGATGTAAATACTAAGTATGATATTATTATTCCAAATAGCATATTTAATATAAAAACTACTCTATTGCTAATAATCTTTTCATTTCCAAAATATAGAAAACCCTGTAATCCAATTGCAATAACACCTAAGACTATATAAAATATATTTAAAACTCCTAATGCCATTATACCAACTCCCTTTCGTCTAATATATATTTACCCTGTTTTAAAAGAATAAATCTTTAAAACTAATTTTTTAAGGATTTATTATCTCCCTTTGAATTTAATGAATATATTATAAGCCCAATTAGCGGAAATATACATAGAGTAGTAAACATATTTTGATATCCAACTTTACTTGCAAGTATTCCAGAAATTATTGAACCGAAACCAATTCCTCCATCAAAACCTGTATAATATGTGGCATTTGCTGCACCTGCTCTATTATCAGGTGATTCCATTATAGCCATTGTTTGTAGACTAGTTTGAAGAGATCCATATCCTATTCCATATAGTAGTGCAGATATTATTACACCTGAAATACCATTTATTCTGGATAATAGTAATAAACCTGGAACTAATAGACCAAATCCTAATAGTATTGATGGCTTAAAACCTTTTTTATCTAACATTTTACCTAATAATGGTCTAGTTAATACCATACTTATTGCAAATACTGTAAAAAATATACTTATATTTTCTATACCTCTTTCCTCTGCAAATATGGATAGAAATGTTACAATTCCTCCATATGTTGTAGTAGTTAAAAATATTATTACAGCTGGTAATATAGATTTTTTTTCATAAGGCGATTTTTTTTCCTCATCTTCTTTACTGTCTATTAATACTTCCTCTTTTTCCTCCACAAAATAAATTAGAACAAATGTTATTAATAGTAATATTAATGCTAATAATATTACTGTTTGAATATGTAGTATCAAGGACAAAGCAGGTGCAATTGCAAGAGCTAAACTTATAGATAAACTAAAGTAACCCATTCCCTCTCCAAATCTTTCCTTTAATATACTGTCTGAAGCTATAGTATTACTAGCTGTAGTTGAAATTCCCCAACCAACTCCATGTATAATTCTAAATATTAATATTATTGATACAATGGGAAATATTTTATATCCTATAGTGGATAATATCATTATTATCATCCCTATATAAAAAACTCCTTTTCTTCCCTTAGTGTCCAAAATCATTCCTGTAATTGGCCTAAATATTAATGCTGATATTGTTGTTAAACCTGTAATCCATCCTAAAACTTTCTCTGGAGCTCCTAGAGATTTTACATAAGGAGGTAGTGCTGTAGGAAATAACTGAAAACTAGAATATATTAAAAAATTAATTAATGTTATTAATATTAAATTTTTTGTCCATAGTTTTTTCTTTTCTTGATTACTTGACATCTAATTCACCTCTTATCTTTTAAATTATTATAATAAATATAGCAGGGATTCCCCGCTATATTTTCTCTGTTATTCCTGATTTGTTAATATTATTGGTCCATCTTCAGTTATTGCTATAGTATGTTCATATTGAGCGGATAATTCTCCGTCTTTAGTTCTAGCTGTCCATCCATTTTCATCCATAACCAATGGATACTCCCCAACATTTATCATTGGTTCAATTGTAAATACCATACCTTCAGTAATTCTTTGACCTCTTCCAGCTTTTCCATAATGCAATACCTGTGGTCCTTCGTGGATTTCTCTTCCTATTCCATGGCCAACAAAATCTCTAACTACTGAATAACCTCTCTCTTCAACATGGGTTTGGATAGCATTTCCAATATCTCCCAATCTATTTCCTATTTTGGCTTTTTCAATTCCCTTATAAAGAGATTCTTTTGTTACCTTCATTAAATCTTTAACCTCATCTGATACTTCTCCTACAGCATAACTCCAAGCTGAGTCTGCCAACCAACCATCTAATTCTACCACCATATCTATTTTAACTAGGTCTCCTTCAACTAAAGGTTCATTTCTAGGAAAACCGTGACATATTTCATCATTTATTGATGCACATGTAGCATATTCATATCCATTGTATCCAATTTGAGCTGCAGTCGCTCCATGTTCAGCTAAATATTCGTCTACAAAATTATTGATTTCCATAGTAGTCACACCAGGTTTAATCATCTTTTTAATCTGTTTATGAATATCTGCTAACAATTTACCTGCTTCATGCATTTTTTCTATTTCTTCTTCGGTTTTAATTACTATCATTTAATTCTCTCCTTTTATCTTCAATTAATTTTTCAAATCTACTGGTTTTCTTTATTTTATTAAAATCCTTATCCCATTTAGCATATTGGATTATATCTTCTGATATGGATATTGATTTTTCTAAATCATCTAATGCTTTTTCTACTTCACCTAATATGGAATAACAACAGGCTCTATTATAATACAAATCTTCCATATTTTTATTATATTTAATTCCATCTGTTAGTATTTCAATTGCCTTATTATAATCTTTTCTATCTATATAAATTTCAGATATATTTAAATAACTATTTCCAAACTCTCTATTTGACTCTATTGCCTTATAATAATACTCCAATGCACTTTCAGTATTATTAAATTTCCCTTCTAATACTCCTTTATTATATAGAGATTGATAAAAGTTTCCATTTATCTCTAATGATCTATTGACCATTTCAAAAGACTTTTCATCCAAATTCATTTCCTCATATATTCCACCTATATTATTATAGGCTCTATAATCTTTAGGATTTATTTCTATGGTTTTTTTATAGTATTTAATTGCACTTTCCAAGTCATCTATACTGTCATATAAATTTGCTAGATAATAATAAGCTCTATCATATTCTGGATTTATTTCTATACTTTTATAGTAATTTTTAAAAGCTTTATCAATTTCTCCTAAATCTTCATAGGCAATCGCCTTACCATAATAAGCCCCAGCTTGTTTTTTATCCAACTTAATGATTTTATCATATATTTTAATAGAGTCAATATACTCACCTATTTCATCATATATTAAAGCTATTTTAAATAAAATTAATATTTTTTTATCCTTATCTTCTACAAATTCTAAAGCTCTATTGTAATTATCTAAGGCCTTTGTATTTTCTCCTTGTTCTTCAAATAATTCTGCCAAAATTATATAATTCTTATCCCGATTTAATTCATTCATATTAATTTACTCACCTCTATACACTTAAATCATATCATAAAATAAAATTTCATGTTATCTTATGTATTGATATATTAATACATCTCTGATAAAATGTCTATTCGTACAATTATAATTTAAATTATTTAAAAGGAGATTTTATGAATAAATTAATTATTGATAAAGATAAGTGCATTGGTTGCGGTATCTGTGTAACTGATTGTGTGAGAAATATATTAGAATTAAAAGATGGTAAAGCAAATTTAGTAGACAATACTTGTATTGGATGTGGTCATTGTATCGCAGTTTGTCCTACAAATGCAGTTAGACTTGATAATCTTGATATGGATGAGGTTATTGAACTTCCTAGCGGTTTCACTAAGGTAGATCCAGAAGATTTTTTAATGACTATTAAAACAAGTAGATCAGTAAGACAATTCAAAGCTAATGAAATCGATAAAGAAGTAATAGAGAAAATATTAGAAGCTGGTAGATTTACAGCTACCGCACAAAACAAACAAGATGTGTCTTATATAGTTATAGATAATTTAGAGAAAAACAGAGAAATAGAAAAGTTGGCTCTAGATGACTATAATAGATTGAAAACAGTTAAAGATGATAAAGGAAATTATGTATTAGGCCCTTATAGATATGCAGATTTTCATGAGGATTTCTTATTTAAAAAAGCTCCTTTATTAATAATGACAAAATCTACTCATGCTTTAAATGCAGGCTTAGCAACAAAGTCCATGGAATTAATGGCAGAAGCTATGGGACTAGGAGTATTTCATGTAGGTTTATTTACCATTAGAGCAAATGCCAATGAGGAATTAAAATCCGTTTTGGATATTCAAGTCGGAGAAGAATTAGTTACTTGTTTAGCTATTGGTTATCCTAATATTGAATACAAAAGAACTGTTCCAAGAGAGAAGGCTAATATTAATTGGATATAAAATCAAAAGTGCTGAAAGTAAAATTACTTTCAGCACTTTTTTTATATCTATTCTTGGAATCTCAAAGCTCTAATAGAATTTAAAATTGCTATAATAGAAACTCCCACATCTGCAAAAACTGCTTGCCACATAGATGCATTTCCAAAGGCTCCTAGCCCTAATACAATTAATTTAACACCTAATGCTAATACTATATTTTGTATTACTATCTTTTTTGTATTTCTAGCTATTTTTATTCCAGATGCAATTTTTCCTATATCGTCTGTCATTATAACAATATCAGAAGCCTCTATTGCTGCATCTGATCCTAAGCCTCCCATTGCAATTCCAACATCAGCTCTAGCAAGTGATGGAGCATCATTCACACCATCTCCAATAAATGCTACTTTTGACTTGCCTTTTCTTTTTTCTAGTATTCCTTCAAATATTTCAACCTTATCATGAGGTAATAGATCTCCATAGTAATCTGTCATTCCCACTTGATTTCCTATCTGTTTTACCGTATCTTTGTTATCTCCAGATAACATAACCATCTCATTAATTCCAATTCTTCTCAGTTCTTTTAAATCAGATACTATGTTATCTTTAATTTTATCTGAAACTATTATAGTTCCAATATGCTGATCTTCTTTTCCAACATATACTATTGTACCTGTTGAATCTGACTCACTAAGAATCACATTATTTGATTGGAAAAGAGATTTATTGCCTATAAGGATTTTTTTGTTATCTAATTTTACTTCTATACCTTTTCCTGCTATATCCTTATAATCACTTAATTTATCCCTCTCTATTTCTCTATTATATTTATTTATTATTGAAGTTGCTATTGGATGGTTGGAATAGGTCTCACCATAGGCTGCAATTTCTAATACTCTTTCTTTAGAGTAGTCACCATAAGTATGAATCTCTCTAACATCAAATATTCCTTCTGTTATAGTTCCTGTTTTATCAAACACCATAGTATCAACTTCAGTTAAAGCCTCTAGATAATTTCCACCCTTTATTAGTATTCCTGTTTTTGATGCAGCTCCTAGTCCTCCAAAAAATCCTAATGGTACTGATATTACTAGAGCACATGGACAAGATATTACTAAAAACACAGAAGCCCTATACAACCATTCTCTCCATATTCCTCCCATAAAAACTGAGGGTATTATTGCTATTCCCAGTGCTATAAACACAACCACTGGTGTGTAATATCTAGAAAACTTAGTAATAAAATTTTCTGTTTCTGCTTTCTTACTAGATGCATTTTCCACTAAATCCAATACTTTAGAAATTGTGGATTCTCCAAATTCTTTTGTTACCTTAAGAGTTAAAAGTCCCTGTAAATTAACTACTCCAGAATATATATCTTCTCCCGTCTTAACACTTCTAGGTACTGACTCCCCAGTTATATTTGAAGTATCCAGTGAAGATTCTCCTTCAACAACTATTCCATCTAAAGGAACCTTTTCACCTGGCCTTACCAATATTAAATCTCCTATTTTAACCTCTTCTGGGTCCACAGTTAGTATTTCACCATTCATCTTTAAATTAGCGTAATCTGGTCTAATATCCATAAGTGATGTTATTGAGTCTCTTGAATGATTAACAGCTATTCCCTGCATTGTTTCACCAATTTGATATAAGAGCATTACCATAACTCCTTCAGGATATTCCCCAATTACAAAAGCTCCTATAGTTGCAATTGTCATTAAAAAGTTTTCATCAAAAGGCACTCCAGCCATAGTATTTTTAAATGCCTGTATTATTACTTTTTGTCCAATTATTATATATGATGCAAAGTAAAATATAAATCTTATTATTCCAGTAAATCCAAATAAAATTGGCGTAATTGCTAAAATTCCTGAAATTAACATTCTATACAAATCATCTTTATCTATTTTATCAATAAAAGAGGTCTTTTTCTCTTTATCTCTTTTTAAATCTAAATCTATAACTTCTACGTCTGGTTCCAATGTCTTAACAATATGGTTAATTTCTAATTTAATCTTCTCCATATCAATATTTTCTCTTATTTTAACTTTCATTTTATTTGTTAGAAAATCTAGATTAACCGACTCTACACCTTTTATACTATTTGTAAACTTGTCTATTTTTGTTGCACAATCAGCACAGTTCAAACCTTCAAGTTTTAAATTTATTTCCAGATTATTTATTTTATTATTTGTTAAATCAACTATATCCACATCTGGCTCTAAATGTTTTATTATGTCGATAACTCTTTTTGAGATAATTTCGGCTTCTTGATTTTCATCTATATTTAATTTAAATTTTTTAGTGACAAAATTTAAATTAGTAGAATTAACTCCTTGAATTTCAGAAGCTAAATCTTCGATTTTACTGGCACAGTCTAAACAGTTAAGACCATTTAATTCTAATTCTATGTTCATTTAAATACCCCCTTTTTAATAATTTCTATAACATATCTATGTATGAACATTCATTCATATGTTAGTTATACTATACACAATTTAAAATGAATTGTCAACTTTAAGAGACTTATAAATCATATAAACTTTAAATATAAAAAAAACCTTGTTTCCAGTTGGAAACAAGGTTTTGTTATCTACTATAAAGTAAATTCTGCTATTCTTTTAAATCCTTTTTCAATTTTTTGATCTGATTTTTTCCATGTAGTTCTAATTCCTATAATGCTTGCTAATGCTTCAAAATAATACATTATAATACCTGCATCTGTTAAATTTAAATTATTTTCATCTAATAATAATATTACTTTATTGCCATTCATTAAAAATCTCCATGGTTGTAAATTTTTAGTGGATGGAGCATATCTTACATAGTAAAATAAATCTAGTAGGCCTCTTTGTTCTAAAGTATCTAAATCTACGGAATTTCCTATTTCTCCTTGGAAAACCAATTCTTCAATAGATTTTCTAGCACTAAATGATTTTTTTTCAAACGGATTTCTTGGTTTAGCATATCCTATTGCCAATAAGTATTCTGTATCATAATTCTCTTCACCTAATACTTCTCCTATCACATCTTCTGATACTCCCGATAATGTAACCCAACATGTTGCTATATCCATTTCATGTAATCTACTTATCAGTTTTTCTAAACTATAAGATCCGTTGATTATTGCATCATCTGTCTTTTCTCTTATATCCAGAGATATATAATGAGGACTTTCTATCATAACTCCACTATATCCTGCTTTACCTTCAAAACCTTTTGAAATATCTCGCCCATTTTCAAAAAATTTAATTTCAAATATTCCAGAACCTGCTTCTTCTTCCAATTTTTTTATTTCTTTTTTAATATTTTTTATTTCTTCTTGTCCTATCTCAGTTCTTTTAAAATCTCTAATAGATTCTCTATCCTTTAAAAAATTTGTCATTAACATAAACATACCCTCCTAGTTTTATCTATGATACAATTATAACATATGATTTAAACTATTTGAACGTTTTATACTATTATAAGTTTATAATTATAAAAGAGGTGTAATAATTTGTTAAGTAAACAACAAAAATTAGCTGTAGAGCACGCTAATGGACCTGCATTGGTCTTAGCTGTTCCTGGTGCAGGTAAAACCACTGTACTTATACACAGAACTGCTAATTTAATAAAAAAACACAATATCAATCCCAGAAATATACTATCCATAACATTTAGTAGATCTTCTGCAAATGATATGAAAAATAGATTTATTGAATCATTTCCTAATTTAAGTGGAAATATACAATTTTCAACTATTCATAGTTTTTGTTTTAATTTAGTTAGAGAATATTCATATATGATAAGAGAGAAATTTACACTTATAGAAGATAGTAGAAATGATTTGAATAAGTATAATATTCTAAGAAATTTATATTCAGAGATAAACGGAAGTAGAATAACAGAAGATAAATTAGAAAGTTTATTAAATTTAATCGGATATATAGAAAATATGATGATAACACCTGATGAATATCTTAAAAACAACAAATCAGAAATCAAGAATTTTAAGCTTATTTTTGATAATTATAAAGAATTTAAAAAATCTAAAAATTTAATTGATTTTGATGATATGTTGAGTTTAAGTTATGATATTTTAAAAAATAACAATAAATTATTAAAAAAATATCAAAATCTATATAAATTTATTCAATTAGATGAGGGGCAAGATACCTCTAAAATTCAATTGGAGATTATTAAGTTAATTGCCAAACCAGAAAATAATATCTTTATAGTTGCCGATGATGATCAATCCATTTATGGTTTTAGAGGTGCTTATCCAGAAGGACTTTTTAAATTTTCCAAAGAATATGAGGGGGCCAAATTATTTTTTATGGAACAAAATTATAGATCTTCTAAAAATATAGTCTCTGCCTCCAATAATTTAATACAAAAAAATTCTATTAGATTTGATAAACAAATATTTACTGAAAATAATTTTATAGAGCCAATAAATATAGTTAAAATGAGTTCTTTGGAAGAACAATATGACTTTTTAATAAATGATTTAAAAGAAAAATCATTTGAAAATAGTTCTATACTATATAGAAACAATATTTCTTCCATAGGACTTGTAGATTTTCTCCATAGAAATAATATTCCATTTATTATGAAAGATAGAAATTTACGATTTTTTAATCACTGGATAATTGGAGATATTATTAATTTTCTTCAATTTGCTAATGATACAAGTGATATAAATGTTTATGAAAAAATTTTTTATAAGAAAAAAGGATATATTTCTAGAAAGCAAATAAACTATGCTAGAAAACTAAATAAAAATCTATGTATTTTTGATAGAATTAAAGATTTCCCAGGTATTTCTGATTTTTATAAGAAAAACCTTAATAGACTTAAATTGGATTTTAAGAAAATATCCAATTTAGAACCATATGAAGCCATTGAATATATTAAATATGATTTAGAGTATAAGGATTATCTAAAAGATTACTCAACTAAATTTGGATATACTTTTAGAGGTCTACTACAGATATTGACCTATCTATCTTTAATATCAAAGGGAACAAAAAATTTGGATGAGCTTATATACAAATTAAATGATTTAGAAAACTTATGTAAAATGTCCAGTAATAATAAAGTAGGAATAACTCTCTCGACTATACACTCTGCTAAAGGACTAGAATTTAATAATGTGTATATTATAGACCTTATTGATGGAGATCTTCCTTCCATATCAAGCATAGAAGACTTTGAGGCTGGATTAAGCGAATCTTTAGAAGAGGAGAGAAGACTATTTTATGTAGCTATGACCAGAGCTAAGTATTATTTATCCTTAGTATTAATTGATTGGGTTGATAATAGTAAAGTTGAATATTCCAGATTTATTGAAGATATCTCAAAATAAAAGCTAGACTAGAGTCTAGCTTTTATAATGTTTGCACATTAGGATCTAAATTGTAAATTACATTTTTTCTTTCAACTATTATCTTTATCTTATCTGACAATTCTTTATCCTCTTGAATCGCAGTAAGAAGTTGTTTGTTCGGATTAATAGCTATAGGATTACCAACTTTTTTTAACATTGATAGATCACCAGTTGTATCCCCATAGGCATAACTACTTAATAGATCCACATCATTATTTTCTATTAACTCTTTAAGTGTTCTTTGCTTACTCTCTGAATCCCACATTTTATCTATCTCGCCTGTAAACTCATTATTTTTATTTACCTTGTATGAGGTTCCTCTATATTCTGTTGCTCCATATTTTTCTGCCATTTTTGAAACGAGAAATTCTGGACTTCCAGATATAAAAAATATTTTATGTCTCTGCTCTTTATGCCATTCAATCCTATCTCTAGAATATTTATAAACCATATCTCCCTCCACATTTATAACTTGATTAGCTATAAATTCTATATATGTCTTATTAATTCCTTGTAATTCTTCTAAATAAACTTTTGCTAACAATTCTAAATAATCATCAAATTCTCCATATCTACTGTCCCATTCATTGTATACATGTTTTACTTCAGAATACCAAACAGCTGGATTAATTATCTCATATTTTATAAGCTTTTTAAAATGTTCAATCATAAGTGAATTTCTAAATATAGTTCCATCTATATCGAAAAATGCAACTGTATTACCCATTATAAGCACTCCTCCTTATTTCATTATACAAAAAAAGATTTGTATTTAAATACAAATCTTTTTTATTATTTAAGTTATATTATCATAATATAATATTATTGTCGAATTTATTTTTTCAAATAAGTAATTCCTATAATCCCAGGTCCAGTATGTGCTGCAACTGTAGTACCTAATTTATGAACTATTATTCCTTTTGGATTTATCTCTTTTTGAATTAAACTTTTCATCTCTTCTATGGATTCTAAATTATCCCCATATACCATTCCTATAGTTTGACTTTTGAAGTCAGATGTAATTCCATCTTCTTTCATTATATTTATCATTTTCTTAAATAGTTTTTTATTTCCTCTAACCTTATCCATATATACTAGCTGTCCTTTGTCATTCATTTCTAAAATTGGTCTAATACTCAGTAAACCTCCAGCTAAAGCTTGAATAGAGTTTATTCTTCCACCTTTATAGAGATATTTCATCTCTTCCACACTAAATAGGTGTTTAATGTGCTTAATATTATAATTTATCTTTTCAACTATTTCTTCTTTATTTTTCCCGTTTTCAGCCATCTTTGCTGCCTCATATACAATTAATCCCATTCCACAAGTTGCAGATTTAGAATCTACTATTTCTAAATCTAAATTTGGATATTCAGATTTTAAATTATCCCTTATGAGTTTTGCAGTCTGATAAAGACCTGATAATCCAGAGGATAGGCATATATAAATAGCCGTTTCACCTGTTTTTGCATACTCAGTAAATTTATCAAGTAATATATTAGGTCCAACTTGAGCTGTGCTATAAGTCTTTCCATCTCTCAATCCTGAATAAACTTCCTCGGAACTTATATCTATTTGATCTAAATATTCTTTTTCATCATTTATCACTGTTAGTGGCAAAACTTGTATATCATAATCTTTTATTATTTTTTCTGACAAATCACAAGCCGAATCCGTAAGTATTTTTACACTCATATTTTCACATCCCTTATAAAATTGGTGATAATAGTCTTGAAAATGATTCTTTTATTTTAACCATATTAGATCTGTTTTTATATCCATCTATGGTTATTTCTTTACAATAAACTAAATCATCTATAAATTTATTTGTAAGCTGATTATTTACTTCTATATCGTATAAGAAAGCATTAACTTCAAAATTCAACTCAAAACTTCTGATATCCATATTAGCTGTTCCTATAGATGATACGAAATCATCCGCTATAACAACCTTTGAATGCAGAAAACCTTTTTCATAAGTATAACATTTAACACCTGCATCTAGTAATTCTCCTATATAGCTTAAGCTAGCCCAATATACAAATAAATGATCTGGTTTATTTGGTATCATTATTCTAACATCTACTCCAGATAATCCTGCTATTCTAAGGGCCTCTAATATACTATCATCTGGTATAAAATAGGGAGTTTCAATATATATTTTATCCTTTGCTTGAGATATCATTTTTAAATACCCATCTTTTATACTAGGCCATATAGAGTCTGGTCCAGATGATACTATTTGTATACCTACATCTCCCTCATCTTCTGTATATGCTATATTATTTCTATAAATACTAGGATCTTCTATTTCTGCTGAAAATCTCCAATCAAGTAAAAATCTTGATTGAAGTGATAATACTGCTGAACCTTTTATTTTAATATGAGTATCTCTCCAATATCCAAACTTTTTATAAAGCCCAATATACTCATCTCCTATATTAAATCCACCAATATATCCTTCAATCCCATCAATCACACAGATTTTTCTATGATTTCTATAATTAATTCTAAGTGTTAATTTGTCTGCAAAGGGTGGGAAAAATGCTGCTATTTTAACACCTGATTCTTTCATTTTACTAATAGCCTCTTTTGATAAAGCTCTTCCACCCATACCATCATAGAGAACCTTTACATCTAATCCCTCTTCAGCTTTTTTACACAAAGCATCTATTACTCTCATTCCCAAACCATCTGATTTTATAATATAGTACTGAAGCAAAATGTATTCCTCAGCATTTTCTATACTATTAATAAGTGCATCAAATTTCTCGTTACCATCAAAATATAGCTTCACATTATTATTTTGTGATAATAGGGATTGAGAATTGTTTAAATGCATTTTTATTAAATTGTCGTATTCTAAATATCTACTATTTTTATAATTATATCTACCTTTTGTAATTGATCTTTTTTGAAGCTTTGCTAAATCCTCTATTAATAAATCTTCAATTTTTTTCTCATGAAATATCTTTTCTTTTGATAAATCTTTTCCCAATACTAAATAAATAATAAATCCTAGTCCTGGCAAAAATGTTAAAACCATTAACCATAGCCAAGTGGATTTTGGATTTCTTCTTTCAAAGAAAACTATTACTCCTGCTAATCCTATATTTATCCAAATAATATTACGAAATAACCATACTAAAACATTTACAACAGAATTCATAACTTCACCTCTAAGTTACTTTTAGTTTTTATATCGTTTTCCTGATAATATTCTTTTTCTTATTCTAAAACTCTTTGGTGTTACCTCTATTAATTCATCACTTTCTATAAATTCCAATGCTTCTTCTAGAGATAAATTTTTTGCTGGTGATAATTTTACTGCATCATCTGTTCCTGAGGCTCTAACATTGGTCTGTTGTTTCTTTCTACAAACATTTAACTCCATGTCTAGTCCCTTAGGATTGGAACCTATAACCATTCCTTTATAAACCCTCTCTCCTGGTTCTATAAAAACTTCTCCTCTACCTTGTGTACCTGCAAGTCCATAAGCTGTAGCCTCACCGTTTTCAAAGGATATTAAGGATCCTGATTTTCTTCTTGGTATTTCACCTTTCATCTCTTCATATCCTGCAAATTCTGTGTTTATTATTCCACTTCCCTTTGTATCAGTCATAAACTCTTGTCTATATCCAATTAAACCTCTTACAGGAATTAAGAATGTTAATCTACTATATCCTCCATTGGATTCTGACATAGTAAGAAGCTCACCTTTTCTTTTACCTAGCTTCTCTATAACTGTTCCTGCAAATTCACTTGAAAGGTCAATTGTAACTTCTTCCATAGGCTCTAAAGTTTTTCCATCTTCTTTTTTAAATAATACTTCTGGTTTTGAAACTTGAAACTCATATCCTTCTCTTCTCATATTCTCTATTAATACAGACAAGTGAAGTTCTCCCCTACCAGATACTCTAAAGGCATCTGTAGAATCTGTTTCTTCAACTTTTAAACCTACATCTGTTTGTATTTCTCTAAAAAGTCTAGATCTTAATTGTCTAGAAGTTACATAGTCTCCCTCTTGTCCTGCCAGAGGACTATTATTAACTGCAAATGTCATTGCAAGTGTTGGTTCGGATATTTTAACAAATGGAAGAGGATTAGGATTATCTACATCACATATAGTATCTCCTATATTAATATCTTCTACACCTGATATTGCAATTATACTTCCAGCTTTTGACTCACGAACTTCCACTCTATCTAAACCTTCAAATTCAAATATTTTATTTACTTTAAATTTCTTTTGAAGCTCTTTATTCTCCATATTTACTAATATGGCTTCTTGTCCTTCTTTTAAGCTTCCCTGCTCTATTTTACCTATACCAATTCTTCCAACATATTCATTATAATCTATAGTTGAAATCAATAATTGTGCTGGCTTATCCACCTCTCCTATTGGAGCTGGTGTGTGTTTTACTATTGTATCAAACAGGTCATTCATATCATCTTTCATATTATCCATATCAAGACTTGCTTTACCATCTCTAGCTGAAGCAAATACAAATGGACAATCTAATATATCTTCATTAGCACCTAATTCAATAAACAATTCTAAAACTTCATCAATTACTTCAGATGGTCTAGCGCCTGGTCTGTCCATTTTATTTAAACAAACTATAACTGGTAATTCTAAATCAAATGCTTTTCTTAATACAAACTTTGTTTGAGGCATTGGTCCTTCAAATGCATCTACAACCAATACAACTCCATTAACCATTTTTAAAACTCTTTCCACTTCTCCACCAAAGTCAGCGTGACCTGGTGTATCTATAATATTAATTTTAACTCCATCATAATTTACTGCTGTATTTTTAGATAATATTGTTATTCCACGTTCTATCTCAATATCATCTGAATCCATCATTCTATCTTTAACAGTTTCATTTTTCCTAAAAATTCCCGAACCTTTTAACATACTATCTACTAAAGTTGTTTTACCGTGATCTACATGGGCAACTATAGCTACATTTCTTACATCTTCTCTTAATTTACTCATTTTATACCTTCTCTCTAATATTCAATTTCATCATCTATTTTAAATCTTATATCTTCAATATATTTAAATAACTTCAAAACAAATTAAAAAGACATCCTAGGATGTCTTTTAAACCATATATAATTATTTTATTTTTTATATATTATTTAAAATCATAAGTATATTTTCAATCAACAACTATCATATCACAATAACATGGTATAATATATAAAAACTTCATTTTATTTCAATTAAAAATATGTATATTTTAAGATATTTTTTTAACAACCATAAATTTATTCTTATCAATTAAAAATTCATCAGATAATTTTTCTACTATTAATAGTCCACGACCACAACATTTTAATTCTTCTACATCATAACTTCCAACTTTTTCTGATATACCATCACCCTCGTCTTGAACCTCTATAGTTAAATTATCTCCTTCTAGACATATTTTTAATTTTACTCTTTTTGACTTCTCATAATTATTTCCATGAAAAGCACCATTTATAACTAATTCATTTAATATTAATCTTAAATCAAACATTAAATCTTCATCTGAAATATATTTTCTAATCTCTTCCAATATGGATTCAATAAAATATTTAATAGATTTCAAATCACTTACAACACTACCTACATAATTATATAACATACCATCACTTCCATAATAATTCTCTCCTTATTAATCTTTATCCTATCCTATAGTTACTATACCCTGTATTAATTATAAATAACTCCTATATTTAAATTTTGATATATATATATTTATGATATAATATATATTGTATCAAAATTTAATATTGAAAGGAGAATGTTAATATGGATAAATATGAATGCGATCTTTGTGGATGGATCTATGATCCAGCAGAAGGACATCCTGATTCTGGAGTAGAACCAGGAACAGCTTGGGAAGATGTGCCAGCTGATTTTCTTTGCCCACTTTGTGGTGCAGCAAAAGAAGATTTTACAAAATTATAATAAACATAGAAAAGACCGATTAATTAATCGGTCTTTTCTTATACCTATTTAACTAATTTTCCTATTTTACCCCATAACAATCTGCTATTCATCTTATTTTCCGATGAGTATGGAATAATATCATCCCTATTTTCAACACCTAATTCATCTTGTATCATTTTTATATGTTTTACTATAGCGTTTTTACTTATTTTATCTGCTTTTGTTGCTACTATAAGTTTTCCATATCCATAATGTTTTATCCAATCATACATAATAACATCATCTTTACTTGGTTTATGTCTAATATCTATTACCAAAATAACTTCTTTTAAATTATCTCTAGTAGTTAAATATTCTTCTATAATATGTCCCCATTTTTCTCTTTCATCTTTAGAGACTTTAGCATATCCATATCCTGGAAGATCTACAAATCTAAATTTATCATTTATTTTATAGAAATTTATAGTTCTAGTCTTTCCTGGCTTTCCAGATGTTCTTGCTAAATTCTTATTGTTTATCATAGAATTTATAAAGGATGATTTTCCCACATTAGACCTTCCAGCAAAGGCTATTTCAGAAAGTGGTTCTTTTGGATATTGATCTGGTCTTACTGCTATTCTATCTAGTTCAGACTTGATTTTTCTCATTTTACTCCTCACTTCTTACTAGTGCATGTTCTAATACCTTTTCCATAGAGTCTGCTAATACAAATTCTATATCATTTTTTATTTTATTTGGAATATCTTCTAAATCTCTTTTATTTTGATCTGGAATAATAACTTTTTTAATACCCAATCTATGTGCTGCTAAAACCTTTTCTTTTATTCCACCTACAGGTAAAACTCTTCCTCTTATGGTTATTTCTCCTGTCATGGCTACCTGTTTATCTATAGGTATATCCGTTAAATCTGATATGACAGCTGTAGCTATGGTTATACCGGCTGATGGACCATCTTTAGGTATAGCTCCTTCTGGAACGTGAATATGGATATCTTTCTTTTCATAAAAGTCTTCATCTATATCAAATTCCTCAGCATATGATCTTATAAATGATATTCCTGCCATTGCTGACTCTTTCATAACATCACCTAATTTACCTGTTAGTTGAACCTTACCTTCTCCTTTAATAGAGTTCACCTCTATAGATAGTGTTGTCCCCCCTACAGACGTCCAAGCTAAACCATTTGCCACTCCCACTCTATTTTCATCAAATAAGGTATCTTGTCTAAATTTCTTTATCCCTAAATAATTTTCAATATTGGCAGTGGTTATTCTAACAGTTTCTATATCTTCTTCAACTATTCTTTTTGCTGCTTTTCTACATAGACTAGCAATTTCTCTTTCTAAGTTTCTAACCCCAGCCTCTCTAGTATATCCATTTATAACATCTCTTAAAGCCTGCTCAGATATTTGAATGTTTTCTTCTTTCAATCCATGAGATTCTAATTGCTTAGGAACTAAATATCTAATACCTATTTGAAGTTTTTCTTCTTCAGTATAACTACTTATATCTATAACTTCCATTCTATCTAGCAATGGAGCCGGAATTGTTGATGTGGTATTAGCTGTAGTTAGGAATAATACCTTTGAAAGATCAAATGGTATGTCCAAGAAATGGTCTGCAAAAGTTGAATTTTGTTCTGGGTCTAAAACTTCTAATAATCCACTTGCAGGATCACCTCTATAGTCATTTCCTATTTTATCAATTTCATCTAATAAAAAGACTGGATTCTTGGATCCGGCTTTTCTAATGGAGGAAATTATTTTACCTGGCATAGCACCTACATAGGTTCTTCTATGCCCTCTTATTTCAGCTTCATCTCTAACACCACCTAATGACATTCTAACAAAATCTCTATTTAATGATCTTGCTATAGATTTAGCTATGGAGGTTTTTCCCACTCCTGGAGGACCTACTAAACATAATATTGGTCCTTTTATGCTTTTTGTTAACTTTCTAATTGCTATAAATTCAAGTATTCTCTCTTTAACATCTTCAAGTCCATAATGGTCTTCATTTAATATTTTTTTTGACTCTTTTATATCTATTTTTTCTTCTTTTTCTATATTCCAAGGCAATTCAACTATCCAATCTAGATAGGATCTAATAACTCCTGTTTCTGCTGAATGGGGTGATATATTTAATAGTCTATTTGCCTCTTTTATAACCTTTTCCTCTATCTCTTCTTCTAATTGTAGACTTTTTATTTTCTCAATATATTCATCTACTTCTTCTTCTATACTATTTCCATCACCTAACTCACCTTGTATAACTTTTAATTGTTCTTTTAAATAATGTTCTTTTTGAACAGTGCTAATATTTTTTTGCACTTTTTTGGTAATATCTCTCTCTATTTGAAGTATTTCTATTTCTTCTATTAATATGGCATGAAGAGATTCTAATCTAACTTGAAAATCAAAAGCTTCTATTATAATTTGAGCTTTTTCAGTAGACAAATCTATTAATGAAGCTATTAAATCTGCCAGTCTACCTGGTTTTTCAACTTCTTTAATAGTAATTAACTCTTCTGGAGATATTCTATCATTCAAACTTATATATCTTTCAAATTCACTTTCTAAAACTCTCATTGCAGCTTGAATTTCCAATGTTTCATCAGAGTCTTTTTCTTCATCTATAAATTCTTCTACCCTAGCAGATAAATATTCCTCTTCTTCTATAAATTCTTGAATTACTCCTCTGTGAAGTCCCTCTACTAAAACTCTAACAGTTCCTCCTGGAAGTCTTATCATTTGTTTTATTTTTGCTATAGTTCCTGTATGATAAAAATCATCTTCTTTAGGATTCTCCGTCTTAGCATCTATCTGTGTGCACAATAGAATTTCTGATTCAGCCATAGATGCCATTTCCAACGCCTTGGTAGATCTATCCCTACCTACATCAAAGTGCACTACCATATTTGGAAATATAGTCATTCCCCTTAAAGGTATTAGAGGCAATTCTCTTTTGTTTATATTATTTTCATTTTTCATATTATCTACCTCCTGTCTTGCTTTGAACCTTTTTACATAATTAAAAAGCTCACTTAAGTGAGCCTTTTAAGATGCTGATTCATTTTTTTTTAACTCTTTTAATATTAATTTTGGTTCTTCTGTTCCTTCTATAGTTCCTTTAGTTATAATGCATTTATCTATATCTTCTCTAGAAGGTAATTCGTACATTATATCTAACATACTCTCTTCTATTATACTTCTAAGGCCTCTTGCACCTGTTTTTCTTTCAATAGCCTTCTTAGCTACTAATTCTAATGCTTCCTCTTCGAATTCTAACTCAACACCATCCATTGCAAATAATTCTTCATATTGTTTAATAAGTGCATTTTTAGGTTTAGTTAATATGTCAACTAAAGCATTTTCATCCAATCTCTCTAATGTTACCATAACTGGTAATCTTCCTACAAATTCTGGAATTAATCC
>JARIDA010000102.1 GCA_029257065.1 Tissierellaceae bacterium
TAGCTAGGAGGAATAAGCTTATGAATATAATAGTATGTATAAAACAAGTACCAGATACAGATCAAGTACGTATAGATGAGAAGACAGGAACTCTTATCCGTGCTGGAGTACCAAGTATAATTAACCCAGATGATAGAAATGCTTTAGAAGAAGCATTAAGATTAAAAGATGAGCATGGTGCAAAAGTAACAGTATTAACAATGGGACCAGCTCAAGCAGAAACAGCTCTTAAAGAAGCAATAGCTATGGGTGCAGATGAAGCAATATTACTTTCAGATAGAAAGTTTGCTGGATCAGATACATGGGCTACTTCAACAGCTTTAGCAGCAGGAATTAAAGATATAGGTGACTATGACATAATATTCTGTGGTAGACAAGCTATAGATGGTGATACTGCACAAGTAGGACCTCAAATAGCAGAACACTTAGATATACCACAAATAACTTATGTACAAGATTTCAAAATAGATGGAAATAAAGTATCAGTTAAAAGAGCTTTAGAAGATGGATACTATGCTATAGAGTGTGAAACTCCAGTATTAGTAACAGCTATAAGTGAATTAAACGAACCAAGATACCCATCAATAAATGGTATAGTTGCAGCACACAGAACTGAAGGTATAATCAGAACAGCTTCAGCAGATGATGTAAAAGCTGATGAAACTAATTTAGGATTAAAAGGTTCGCCAACTAAAGTAAGTAGATCATTTACACCAGAAGGAAGATCAGGTGCTGGTGAAATATTTGAAGGTGAATTCAAAAATTCAGTAAAAGAATTAGTTGTTAGATTACACAATGAGCACTATATATAAATAGTAGATATTTATAAAAGAATAAGACTAAATCAATATAAATTATAGATAACTGTTTAGAGGAGGAGTTTACATGGCTGTAAAAAGCGTTAACTTAGATGAATACAGAGGAGTATGGGTATTCGCAGAGCAAAGAGACGGAGAACTTATGGACGTAGCTTTGGAATTAGTTGGAGAAGGTAGTAGAATAGCTGAAGAGTTAGAAACAGAAGTAACAGCTGTTTTATTAGGACATAATATAAAAGATCAAGCTGAAGAATTAATAAAAAATGGTGCAGATAAAGTAATTTATGTTGACCATGAATTATTAGAGGTTTATACAACTGAAGCTTATACTAAAACAATAGATGAATTAATACAAGAATATAAGCCAGAAATCTTACTGGTAGGGGCTACTAATATAGGAAGAGATTTAGGACCAAGAGTTTCAGCAAGAGTTCATACAGGATTAACTGCTGACTGTACTAAATTAGAAGTAGATCTAGAAGAAAGAAGATTATTACAAACTCGTCCAGCATTTGGTGGAAACTTAATGGCGACAATAATTTGTCCAGACCATAGACCACAAATGTCAACGGTTAGACCAGGAGTTATGGAAAAACTGGGAAGAGATGAAGATAGAACTGGTGAAATAATTGAAATTACACCAGAATTAAAAGATTCTGACATTAAAGCAAAAGTTATAGAAGTAGTTAAAGAAGCTAAATCACAAGTGGATTTAGTAGCTGCTGAAATAATTGTTGCAGGTGGAAGAGGACTTCAAGATGCAGAAGGATTTAAATTATTAGAAGGTTTAGCTGAAAAATTAGGTGGAGAAGTTGGATCATCAAGAGCTGCAGTAGACTCAGGATGGATTGACTCAAGTCACCAAGTAGGACAAACAGGAAAAACTGTAAGACCTACATTATATATAGCTTGTGGAATTTCAGGAGCTATTCAGCATTTAGCTGGAATGCAAGAATCAGACCTTATAGTAGCAATAAACAACGATCCAGATGCACCTATTTTCAAAATAGCTGACTATGGTATTGTTGGAGATGCTTTTGATGTAATACCAGAATTAACAGAAGCATTAGACTTTGTTGGAGATATAGTAGCAGAGCATAGAACAAATAGATAATAAAATATTTCAATTAAAAGGATAGCCTAGGCTATCCTTTTTTTATTGTTTTAAATTAAAATATAATAGTGTGATATAATTAATATATTAAGTATTCTTAGGAGGTCTATAATGAGAAAAAATAATATAAGATATAGGAATACAGAAATTATAAAATTTACATATGAATCCAATAAAAATTATAAATATAAAATAGAAAAAAAGTTGAATCCAAAATTTATCTATATAGCAATGGATTTCAATGAAGAAAAAAATATGAAAAGAATGGATTTATTAACAGAATTAGGCGAATTAGGTAATATAGAACATCCATTTCATTTAGAATTACAATTAGCTAATTATTTTAATATACCAGTGGAGGAATATGATGAATCCATGGAAGAATATATTATTGAAAAATTCATTAAGAGAGATATTATTCGAAAAAGTTTGACAATAGTATCTAATATGCTTATCAAAACTAATGAATACAACCCCCATCATATACTGAAATTGTTTTAGGAGAATGGTCAATGGAAGATAAATTTATATATGAAGGAACTAGAATAAAAAATTGTATATATAGAGAGAATAGAAATTATATTAGATCTAATAAAGATCCTATAGAGGAAGAATATTATTGTAAATTCTATCCCTATGAGTTAAAAAAGAGAAGACAGAGTTTAGAGGTAAAATTAATAATAGGAGTGGAAAATTCAAATAAAAGTCCCTTCTATATAGAAATACATATAAGATCTAGTTTTCTAATATATGATATAAGATATATGCAGAATATAGAGGAAATGTTAAAGAAAGAAGCCTTTGAAGATTTGATTTGGTCTTATTTAGCTTCATTAGTTTTAAAGTTAACCTATTGGAGTAATAAATATCAACCTTATTTTTTAAGTGACTTTAAATTAGATCAGTTAAAAGACTTTAAATAGAGGTGATCCTTTGAGCAGTGTGAATATGATTATGTTTAAAATGAATAAGATTAGATACAAGAAAAATGAAAATTATAAGATGAGTGAAAGGGATGTGGATAGAAATCAAAAGATTTATTGTGTTTTCTCCCCATATGATAAAAAATTAGGAATTCAAGATGTAGAATTTATAGTTAAAATTGGAGGAGAATCTGAAGAGGACCCTTATTATTTAGATATCCAATTGGATACAAAATTTAAAGTTAATGGTGATATAAACAAGGAAGAATTGAGAAATATAATAGTTGAAGAAAAATCCTATGAATTTGTATTTCCCTATATAAGAACTAGATTGTTAGAATTAACAATGTACACAGAAAGCCAATATGCATATGACTTTATTTATAAGGATTTAGAGATAAAAGTTATAGATAAAAGAGAAGGATTATTGGAAAGGATTAAAAGGATTATAAATTTAAGAGGTGATTAAAATTAAGATAGGTTTTCAACGATATGAGATAAAAGAGATTATATATAGGGAAAATGAAGAAGCAAGGGCAGACTTATTAGCTTTAGAAAATTTTAAGAAAAAATATTCATATAAATTACTCAATTATAATATGGAAGATAAAACTCAAGAACTAAAATTATTAGTAGAAGTTGGAAAAGATGAAGATCCTCTATCAGTATCCTATATAAGAATTCAATTTAAAATATATCTGTATATTTTAAAAGATGGAGAAGATATGGACAGGGATGATTTGGAGAATAGTCTAAAAATAGTTTTAAATCTATATCTATATGGAAAAATAAAAACCATTATATCCAGTATAACGGATCAATCCACAAAACTTATGCCATATTTTATTCAACCTATATTCAAATTAGAAAAAATAAAATAATAGGGGTGAGACTATGAAAATCATAATAGAAGAATTGTCTAATAACGGAATATTAATATTAAGTGTTATAAGTCTGTTAACAGCTCAACTATTAAAAATATTAACCTATCTAATAACATTTAAACAGTTAAATTTAAGTAGAGCTTTTGGTTCTGGAGGTATGCCAAGTTCCCATTCATCATTTGTAACCACATTGTCCACTAGTGTTGGAATAGTCCATGGATTTGATTCAACTCTATTTGCAATAAGTATTGTATCATCCTTAATAGTTATGTATGATGCATCTGGAGTGAGATTGGCAGTAGGAAAACAGGCAAAGCTTTTAAATGAACTTCAATTAGTGGTAAAGTTAATAGCATCCACAGAATTAAAAGCAGAAGAAAAATTTAAAGAACTTGTGGGTCATACAAAATTAGAAGTTTTAGCTGGATTTGTCCTAGGGATAATAATATCTTTTATGGGAATCAATTTTTTAAAATAATAAAAACTACTAAGAAATTTCTTAGTAGTTTTTATTATTTTATATATATTTTTATTCCTTCTTTTTCAAGAATTTCATTATTAGTTAAAACATCATTAATATGCACTTCTTCTGAGTTTAATATTTCGATTTTAGTTTCTTCAGATTCTTCTATTTTACTTAAAAGCTCTTCATCCATAAATTCATTATAAACCCATTGGCTTATTATTATTGTAATTTTTTCATTATCCAATTTAGTTAACCATCTTAAATTATTTATAGGATTATTTCTTATATCAATTATTTTTAAGTTTTTCATAGATCCTAAATCAGTAATTGAGAGTATATTGTTAGAAGAAGCATCCAATCTCTCCAAATGCTTTAATTTCTTAATCTCACTAATGTCTTTAAGTTTAGTTCCACTGACATTTAAATAATTTATATTTGGTAATTTATTTAAAAACTCTAAATTAATATCAGGATTATTTTGTAGATTTAAATTTCTCAAAGATGGAATTGATTCTAATTCATCAAAAGCACCATTTTGAAAATTAACTACTGTTAAGTCTTTAAGCATTTTTAAATTGTGTAAAGGCGAATAATCTTTAAGCTTACTACTTCCAATAATAGTAACATTTTCTAAATAGGGAAGTATTTTAATATCTTCTATAGAATTTATATTTTCATAATTCATAATTGGAAGAACAGTTAAATCATGTTGTCTAAGTCTTTCCTCAGTAATTTGTCCCTCATTAGAATCTGGAAATCTAATATCAAACCACTGAAGTAGTTCAGATCTAAAGTTTTCATCTTCAAAACTTACTTCATCTGGGCCTTTGTCATCATTGGAACAAGACAATAAAAATAGGGATGATAGTAAGGAAATTATTAAAATAAGTATTAAATATTTATTTTTCATCATAACTCTCCTTTTATAATATTTTATATATCAATTACATTTTAACTTAATAAAAGCTTTAATACAATGAAATATATATTAAGATTCAAAGACATATTATTTTAAAAAGAATTTACTAATTTTTCTTTTTCTTTCACTATATGGTGGATACTTAATATTTATATCTATAATATTGTTGGACTCCACTATACTTTTGAAATTAGTGAATTCTTTAAAACTATAATTAGAATGATATCTACCCATTCCACTATCTCGAACACCACCAAAGGGTAGATTAGTGTTTATCATATGAGACATGGTGTCATTAATGCATCCTCCACCAAAAGATATATTGTTTATTATAGAGTGTTTAAAATTATCATCATTAGTAAAAAGATATAGAGCAAGTGGATTTGGATTTAAATCTATTATATTAAAAACATCGTATCCATCTTTGTATGTAATAATAGGTAAAATAGGACCAAATATTTCCTCTTTCATAATATTATCATTTACACTAGCTTTTACTATAGTGGGTTGGATATATAATTCATCACTATTATGCTCTCCACCATAAATTATTTTCAAATCATCCATTAAATGAATAAGTTTATTGAATTGATCAATATTAATAATTCTTCCATAGTCAGAACTATTTATAATGTCATCCCCATAAAACTCCTGGATATATTTTTTCATTTTCTCAATAAATTCATTTTTTATAAATTCAGGAATCAGTATATAATCAGGGGCAATACAAGTTTGGCCAGTATTAAAAAACTTAGCCCAGGTGATTTTTTTTGCTGCCATATCTATATCTGTAGTTTCATCAACAATGGCTGGGGATTTACCTCCAAGCTCCAATGTGACAGTTGTAAATTTCTCAGCAGCTAATTTAGCTATTATTTTTCCAATCTCTTTACTACCTGTAAAGAAAATGTGATCAAAATTACTCTTCATTATTAGTGGTTCTACAACTTCAGAGCCAGGTCCTTCAATTACATGTATATAATTCTCGGGAAAAGTAGACTGGATAATTTCTTTTATCAAATTACTGGAAACCAGAGATTTATTAGAAGGCTTTAATATTACACAATTCCCCCCGGCAATTGCTCCAATAAGTGGAGATAGGCTTAGTAGAAAAGGATAATTCCAAGGACTTAGAATTAATACAACCCCCTTAGGAACCGGTTTAATATAGGATTTTGCAGGCTTAAGGTAAATCGGGGTTGAAACTTTTTCTCTCTTCATCCAATATTTTAGATTTTTTATAGCTTCATCTAATTCTTTGAAAAGCAAGCCAACTTCAGATGTATAGGCTTCAAATCTAGGTTTTCTAAGATCAATTGAAAGAGCAGTGAGAATATCATCTTCTCTAATTTCAATGGTTTTTCTAAGTTTTTTTAACTGATCTAATCTAAATTCATATTCCCTAGTTGTTCCATTTCTAAAAAAATCTTTTTGTATATTAAATATATTTAACAAGTAATCCCTCCTAAATAACTTTTCATAAAGTTAGAGTGTAGCGTAATATTATAACTATAATAATTCAGATTTGCAAGAACACTGATCTATATATATAATTAGAATGAAAAGAAAATTATAGATAGGAGAATAATATGGAAATAAATATGGCAATTATTTATAGAATAGTAGGATTAAGCGGTCTTATGGCATTTCTATTTGCAGCTGGAAGTATATATGATCAGATAGTGAACCAAAAAGATGAAGAAAAAAATATTGCTAAAATAGCCTTGGATATAATAGTTAATATGGTTAAAATAGTTATAGTTTTTTCTATAGTATGTACAGCAATAATATTTTTGTTTTTAAAACCAATAATATTACTATTAAGCTAATAAAAGTCCATTCTTCTGAATGGACTTTTATTTAATTTCTAATTCTATAAGCCCTACCATATTGTTCAGGGTATTTATATTCTATACCTCTCTTATATAAATTATTTAATAAAAATTGTGGTTCTCTTAATAAAAGTCTGCCCAGTGCAACTAAATCCGCATCTTCATTATTTAAAATTTCATTTATATGCTTCATATCTTCTATAAGTCCAACGGCAATTGTTGGAATTTGACAAATATTTTTAATATCTTTTGCAAAGGATACTTGATATCCAGGAAATAGATTTATTTCAGCAGGGACTAAACCACCACTAGAAACGTGAACCATATCTATAAATGGTTTGATCATGTCTATAATTGCAATCATAGCATGAATATCAATTCCATCTTCCTTATAATCTGAAGCAGAAACTCTTAAGATTATAGGTTTGTCAGAAGGCCAAACTTTTTTTACTGCTGCTAAAATTTCTTTTAAAAATCTAGTTCTATTAACTACATTACCTCCATAGGCATCTTTTCGTTTATTCGAAATAGGCGAAAGAAATTGATGTATTAAATATCCATGAGCAGCATGAATTTCTATTGCATCAAAACCTGCCCTATGAGCACGAGCAGCTGCAGATTGAAAGTCTTCAATAATAACTTTAATTTCTTGCTTGGTCAATGCTTGTGGAATATCATAACTTGAATCATAAGGAATTGGTGAAGGTGCATGTGTCACCTTATTATTAGAAGTAGATTTTCTTCCTGCATGAGCAAGTTGAATAGCCACTTTAGTATCATATTGTTTAATATTACTTACCAGTGTAGAAAGCCCATCAATATGAATATTATCCCAAATTCCCAGATCATTATCTGTAATTCTACCATTAGGTGTAACAGCTGTTGCTTCAAGAATTATAAGACCAACACCGCCTAAAGCTCTTGAGCCATAGTGCATATGATGAAAAGACTTTACCTTTCCACTAGTATCTGAAGAATACATACACATGGGTGGCATTACAATTCTGTTTGAAAGTTCTAAATCTTTTAACTTATACTTTTCTAATGAAATCAAAATAATCACATCCTTATAAGTATCTTACCCATTTATAGATAAAGGATAACTAAAAAGAGAAATTTAATTAATTATTAATTTCCCCTTTTTATAAATAGAATTTATATTTGCAAGTGTTTCTATATTTTCCAATGGATTTTCATCTAATATTAAAAAATCCGCAAATTTATTAACTTCAATAGTTCCGTAATCTTCCAAAATATCCAATAGATCAGCAGAATTATAAGTGGATGTTATTATAGCATCCATAGGATCCATACCTGCATCTATCATAAGTTTAAGCTCCATCCAAGCTGTAGTATGTTGGTTGAAAGGAGTACCAGCATCATTACCCATAGCAATTTTGACACCAGCATCATAGGCCATTTTAAAGCTTTTAAAATGAGACTTTATAATACCTTCAGCTTTATGAACTACATCAGATCTTATGCCTCCATCAATACCATTTTCAACTATAAAGTAGGGAGCAGAAAGAGTAGGTACAAGATAAGTATCTTTGCTTATCATTAAATTAATTGTTTCCTCATCTAAAAAGATTCCATGTTCAATAGAATCTATTCCAGCTAGTATAGCATTTTTAATTCCTTCAGTACCTTGTGCATGGGTTGCAGTTTTACGACCAGCCTTATGAGCCTCTTCAATAGCAGATTTCATCTCCTCCATGGACAGTTGTGCAGAACCGGGTTCTACACCCTTAGTCATGACTCCACCAGTGGCCATTATTTTAATTACATCTGCACCAGCCTTTAATTGAGATCTGGCAGCTTTTCTAGTTTCATCACATCCATCAGCTTCAATACCATTTGCCCAACCATGACCTCCAGTCATAGTTATAACCTTTCCAGAACAAATTAATTCGGCTCCATCAATGATTCCCTCATTAATAGAATCTCTTAGGTCTAAATCCACTCCACCATCAGTACCTAGGCTTCTAAGAAATGTGGTACCAGAATGGAGATGCTTCTGAAGATTTCTAGAACCTCTTAAAGCTGCCTTAGCAAAACTTTCAGAGTGTCCAATGGAATTAGGTTCTCCAATAGGTTCATATGTTATATGCACATGAGAATTTATAAGACCAGGCATTATAAATTTTCCAGAACAATCAACTATATCTCCATTGAATTCATAGATCGGTCCAACCCCAATCTCTAATATTCTCTCTCCTTGAACCATCATATAAGAGTTCTCTTTAATATTATTACCATGTCCGTCAATTAAATTAAAATTACTATATAAAACTTTTTTCATATAAATTCTCCTTTTTTATTATTGGAACTATATTATCATCACTCAATGGATGTGTAAAGTTAATAATCAGAAAATTCCTAAATCTAGACAAACTCTTCCCATCTGAAAATCACAATAAGTATGATATAATATATTGAAACACAATATATTAGAATGGAGATTGGCATGATAGAGGATATATTAATTATTTTGAAATTGGATTTGTTATTTAAATATTGGAAATATATTGGAGGATTTTTAATATTAATAGTTTTATTAATATTCCTATATAAACTTAAAAAACGAAGAGATTTAAGACTTTGGACTCAGAGTAATTTTATGAATCTGTCCTATATAAGGAGACTAAATGGTTTTAAATTTGAAGATTATGTGGCGAATCAATTTAAAAATTTAGGAATAGAAATTAGGAGAACTCCTAAATCAGGAGATTTTGGAATAGATTTAATAGTAGAAGAAGAATATGCTATACAGCTTAAGAACTATTCAAATACAGTGGGAATATCAGCAATCCAAGAAGCCTATTCAGGTGCAGCCTATTATAATAAAAAACCAGTTGTTATGGTTACAAATTATTATACAAAAGCAGCAATAGAGTTGGCTACAGCATTGGGAGTTGAATTAATAGACCTAGATGATATAAAAAATTGGGGCAATAACTATTATAAGAGAAGCTATCTTCATAAAAGAGGAGCATTTGAATTTGTAGAGGGATATTTGTTAAAAGATCTTCGTATAAAAAGATAAGGAAGTGATATAAATGATAATAAAAGATGAGATAAAAGAAAATAACAAAGGATTGGTAGAAGAAATTTCTAATATAAAGGCCAATTTTTCTAATATAAAGTCAGTATTTGAATCTAAAAATCCTAATATAGAGTATTCTAATTATGTTGAGGAATTAGCATTTATGATGGATAAACTAGAATTGTTAATAGGAATTACAGAGAATGAAGAGGCAAAAAAAGAATGTGGAAATTTACTTTTAACAATTAAAGATTATAAGGAAAAAGAAAATTTAATGGAGTATGAGGTTAAAGATAAATTAATATTTGAACTTATGGACTTAACTGATTGGAATAAAAGAATATACAGATCAGATATCTTATTGGGCATAGGAAGAATAAGAAGATTGATCAAGATAAATCGAGAAGATCTTTCTAGTATTAAAGACCGAGATTTAATTTATTATTCAAAATTATCCATGGGGATAAATAGAGATGCAGATATTTCAGATGAAGCCAGATTATTAATAGGCAAGGAGTTATTAGTGAATTTATTGGAATTTGTCTTAAATAGTTATGAAAAGAGTAAATTGCCCTTCAGTTTCTATGAAAAAATAATGATAATAAATATATTAGATGAGATAAGATTAAGTTTATAGTTAAATTATAAAAGAAGAGAGATATCTCTCTTCTTTTTAATATTATAGTGATGCAATTTCAGCAACTACATTTGAAAGTTTTTCAGGATTTTCTATTACTAGGAAATGAGTACAATTTTCAAAAGGTATTACTTTAGAATTCGGTATTTTAGAATGCATATAATAAGCTGTATCTTTTGAATACAAAGTACTTTTATCTCCATAGATTATGTAAGTTGGAACTGTGATATCTTCTAAAACATCTCTATAATCATTTGCTGACATGGCAATCCACATTGAATACATGACATGTGGAGTATTTGTATTCATAGCTTTATGAATTGATTCTAATTCCTCATCTTTTAAATAAGGAACTGCTATTTTAACAAATGGTTTTGCAAAACTCATCCAACTATTAGACATATCAGTCAAAGCTTTAAAAGTGTCTTCTGTTGTGAATTGTCCATGATACAATCCTAGTTTCCACTCATCATCATTTAATAATTTAGGAGTCATATCAACTATACTAACTGAAGCTAAGCGTGAAACTCCATAAGTTTTTATATATTCAAATATAATGGAAGCTCCCATGGACCAACCTACTAGAGAAACATCTTTTAAATCTAAAAATTCCATTAATTCCTCTAAATCAACTGCAAAACGATTCATTGTGAGACCCTGATCAGGCCTATCAGAATTTCCATGTCCTCTAAGGTCATATGTTAACACTTTGAAATCCTTACTCAATTTATTCATTTGATAATCAAATGAAGTTTTATCTGCAGTCCACCCATGAATAAATACTATGGTCTTACCTTCACCATTAATTTCATAATTTAAATTAATTCCATCACTAGTCTTAAAACTTGCCATATAAAACACCTCCATGCTATCTATCCTATTTATTCTATCAACTCCATATTAGCAGATAAATTAGTAACTTTCAATTTAATTAACTGAAGATTCTGTATTATATTGAATTAGATTAATATGATATAATAGATATATGATCGATTTAATATAAAAAGAAGAAAGAGGTTGAGTGTATGATTAATAAAATAAAGAATATATCAATATTGGCTTTGGTAATAACTATATTAAGTACAAATGTTTTTGCCAATGGAAATGCGGTTGTGAGTTTAGGAAAAGATTTAAATTTAGAACAAAGACAAGAAATGATAGATCTTTTTGGTGCGGACAGTGAGGATGAAATAATTGAAGTAACTAATGAAGAAGAGAGACAATATTTAGGACAATATGTGGATAGTAAAGTATTGGGAAGTAGAGCAATATCATCATCCTATGTAAAACCTGGTAAAAAGGGATCAGGTATAAAAGTAGAAACCTATAATATAACTTGGGTTACAGAGGATATGTTGATAAATGCATTGGTAACAGCAGGAGTTAAAGATGCAGAAATCAAAGTAGCTGCTCCATTCAATGTCTCAGGAACAGCAGCTTTAACTGGAGTTATAAAAGGATTTGAAGGTGCTACAGGAGAAAATATATCTGAAGAAGAAAAGCAGATAGCCAGTGAGGAAATAGCTAAAACTGGAGAATTAGGAGATGAAATAGGTCAAGATGAAGCGACTCAAATAATAAAAAAAGTTAAAGAAGAAATGGTGGAAAGAGGGATTAAAAGTCCGGAAGATATTAAAGAGTTGATAGAAGAAGCTTCGCAAGAAATAAATATAACATTAACAGAAGAGCAAAAAGAAAAGATATCTCAATTAATGGAAAAAATTTCCAATTTAGATTTAAATGTGGAAGATATAAAATCTCAACTTCAAAACATCTCGGATAAATTAAAAGAATTAGGAGAAAATACAGAAGAAATAAAAGGTTTTGTAGCTAAAATATTAGATTTCCTGGGAAATATTTTTACCAGATTAGGAGAATTGATTAAAGGGTAGTTTGAAGTGGAGTAAAATATAGAGCAGAATTCTGCTCTATATTTTTTGTTAAGGAGAATAAATATGAAGAAAAAGATAATATTAGATGTGGATCCAGGGTATGATGATGCATTTGCCATATTACTAGCAGGAAAACATAAGAGTATAGATTTACAAGGAATTACAGTTGTTGCAGGAAATCAAAGTTTAGAAAGAACATTAAAAAACACTTTAGATATTTGTTCTAATTTTAATATAGACACTAAAATTGCAGCTGGAATGAGTGGTCCTTTATTAAGAGAGAAAATTATCTCTAAAAATAATAATTGTGATTTGGGAATTAGGAGAGATTTAACAAAAGAAGATATTATAAAAATTGAGAACATACATGGAGTAAATCATATTATTAATACTCTGCACAATTCAAAAGAAAAAATGACAATAGTAGGAACAGGACCTTTAACCAATATAGCTATGGCAGTTAAATTATATCCAGAAATCACTAAAAAAATAGAAAAATTAGTTATAATGGGTGGCTCAATAGGTAGAGGAAATATAACTCCAAAGGCTGAATTTAATATTTTTGCAGATCCAGAATCTGCACATATTCTATTTAACTCTGAAATAGATATTGTTATGATAGGTCTGCATGTAACAGAAAAAATTATTATTACGGAAGAAGTGTTTAAAAAGATTAAAAGTATAGATACAAATTTAAGTAGAAAACTTTATAATATGATGATTTATGATAGAGAAAACAGTGGAATAGAAAATAGGAAACTACATGATCCAGCAACAATAGCATATTTAATTCATAAAGATATATTTCAAATGGAAAAGATGAATATGGAAATTATATTGGAAAAGGGAAATAGATATGGACAAACAAAAGTCTATAAAGAGATAGATAAAGACCAAAAGCAGATAAATGTGGCAATGGATATAAATGTGGAGGAATTTTGGAATATTTTATATAAATTACTCCGATTAGAAAATTAATCCTATTTTAGTTTATAATTAATTGTAAATGTGATACTCTGATATGAATAAGATTTAAGATTCTGACAATTCAGGAGGTAATAATATGAAAAAAGATTTAAAAGAGTTTTTAGATAGGATTAAACCAGAGTTAATTAGGTTAAGTGATTATATTTATGATAATCCAGAATTGGGTTTTGAAGAGTATAAATCTTCAGAGGCACTTATTGAATATTTAGAAAGATATGGATTTAATGTGGAGAAAAAATTTTTGGGATTTGATACTGCTTTTAAAGGAATTTATGATAGTGGAAAGGGAGGGCCTACAATAGCCTATTTAGCAGAATATGATGCATTGCCAGATATAGGCCATGCCTGTGGACATAATATGATAGGAAGCTCAGGAGTAGCTGCAGGAATTGCAGTGAAACAGTTTATAGATGAAATAGGTGGAAGAGTAATAGTATTAGGAACTCCAGCAGAAGAAACAGATGGAGTAAAAGTGGATATGGTCCATGCAGGAGTTTTTGATAATATAGATGTGGCTATGATGTGTCATCCAAGTTTAGATAATAATGAAAGTGGAGATTCCTTAGCTATGTGTCCATTAAAGATTATATTCACTGGAAAACCAGCACATGCTGCAAGTATGCCACATGAAGGAATTAATGCCTTAGATGCATGTATCCAAACATTTAACGGAATAAATGCAATGAGAGAACATATTTTACCCACTTCCAGAATTCATGGAATAATAACAGAAGGTGGGATAGCAGTTAATGTTGTTCCTGAAAGAGCAGTAGCAAAATTTTCCATTAGAAGTCCAGAAACAGAATATAGAGATGTTTTAAAAGAAAAAGTTATTCAATGTGCTAAAGCTGCAGGACAAATGACTGGAGCTAAGGTTAAAATTATTGAAACAGGGAATTCATATGATAGTATGTTGACAAATAAAAGACTATCTCAAATATATGTGGATAATTTAAGACAAATAGGTGTAGATATAAAGCCAAAAAGAGAGGCAGTAGGATCCCTAGATATGGGAAATGTAAGTCAGGTTTGTGCTTCTATTCATCCATATTTTGGAATATTTGAAGGAGAAGAAAAATCTGCAGGACATACTGAAGGTTTTAGAGATGCAACAAAAACTGAATATGCCTATGAAAGTATGATGAATGCCATATATGGACTTGCTAAAACAGGGATAGATATACTTAAAGATAAAGAGTTATTATCAGAAATTAAAAGGGAGTTTAATAATAAATAATGTTATAATAAATATGAAGGGAGGTAGAGATATTGATTTTAAAAAAAAGGAGCATTGCAACATCAATAATACTTACTATAATAACTTGTGGACTATATAATTTTTATTGGTTTGCAAAGCTAAATGATGAAATATTATACTTAAGTGGAGAAGATGGTCCAAGTGGTGGATTAGTTATATTATTAACCATAGTAACTTGTGGATTGTATGGAGTTTACTGGTGTTATCAATCAGGAAAAAGAATGTTTATAGCTCAAGAAAGAAATGGAATGCATGGAACTGATAATTCGGTTCTATACCTTGTGCTAGCAATATTAGGATTTATGATTATTACAGAGGCTATTTTACAATCAGAGATAAATAATTTAATAGATTTTATAGAAATCAAAAAGTTAAATGAAAGAGAAAGTTATATATAAAAGACTTATATATTCATTTTTATTTATTTTGCTTTTATTAGTAATATTATATATATATGGAAGTGACCCTAATAAGGGACCAATATTACCCTGTATATTTAATTTAGTAACAGGTTACAAATGCCCAGGATGTGGAATGACAAGAGCTATTAATTCACTAATGCATGGAGATTTTATATCTGCATATAGTTATAATAAATTAATATTATTAATTCCAATAGGATTAATAATTTATCTGATATTTAAAATATTAAATAAAAATACTGAAAGATTAGTCTGGCTATATATTATTATAGTTATTTTGTATGCAATAATAAGAAATATATAAATTATGATACAATAGAATTGATAGTAGGCACACTCATAGAGTGTGCTTTTTAATTAATAACAAGGAGGTTTATTTATGAAGAAGAGGATTATAACTGTTTTATCAATTCTATTTATTTTGATATTAACATCATGTAATTATGAAGAAGAGATAGAGATAGAGAATCCTAAATTATACCCAGCTTATATACTTGAATCAAATGAAGAGTTATGGGGATATATAGATGAAGAAGGAAAGTTTCTAGTAGAACCAAAATATAATACTGCAAATGATTTTTCAGAAGGACTTGCCTTAGTAGAAAAAGATGGATTATTTGGAGTTTTAGACAGTGAGGGCAAAGAAATATTAAAAATAGAATTCACTAATATAAATAAAATAGAAAATGGATATATGACAGCATTTAAAGATGATTCAGTAATGATATTTAATTATTCAGGTGAAGAACTGAAATTAGATAGAGAATATAGAAATATAGGAGTTTACAGTGATGGTTTATTTGGAGTATTAATAATGGATAAAGAAGGAGATTTCAAATTTGGATATATAGATGAATCAGGTAATGAGATTATAAAACCCAAATATAGTTTGGCTTATCCATTTAGATTAAGTAGAGCAATAGTAAAAGAAGATGAGGTATTTAAAGTTATAGATAAAAAAGATAAAGAGTTTAAAACTTTGGAATTTACAGACATAAAGCCAAGTAGTAATAAAGATTATTATATCTATAGTTCTACAGGTGATAATTTTGGATTACTAGATAAAGATGGAGATATATTAATACAGGATAAATACAGTGCAATTGTGGATGTTAATGAAGATCTAGTTGTAGTAGGAGAACTGGATGGACAGACAGAATCCTTTGGACTTTTAAATGTAAGAGGAGATAATATTCTAGAAACTAAGTATAATGATATAAAACTATTAGGAGAAGGATATATTGCTGTAAGTGAAGAGTTAGGCCTTGCTGAGAAAAATATATATAGTATATTGGATGAAAAACTTAAAAAAATATCAGAAGAAAAATACTATAATATAGGGGGAAGATCTGGTAAAATAGAAAATAATATAATATCCGTAGTAAGTGAATTGGAAACCTATGCCATAGATTTAGAGGGAAATATAGTAGAAGAAATTCCTATTACCAAAGGATATGGAGAGGTATATATGGATGAAAATATTATAAGAAGCCATGTGGATGGAGAGAGATTATACTATAATATGGATGGACAAATAATTTGGGAAGCAGATAAAACTTATACTATAGATTCTAATAGAGAAATAGTATCCAAGACTTATAAAGATGGTGATGGCATAAATGTAAACTATCCTCACTTTATAGGTTTTGCTGAGAGAGAAATACAAGACGAGATAAATAAAAAGATATTAGACCAATTCACTAAAGATGAGGGAATACTAGAAGAGAAATATAATTATTTTAAAACCAATTATGAAATAACTAAAATGGGAAATATAATTCAAGTAAATAAATTAGAAAAAATGTTGATGAGAAATAAAATTGAAGAAGATACAAATCGAGAAATCTATAATATAAATATAGATTCAGGTAAATTTTACACTTTAGAAGATATATTTAAAGAGGATTCTAATTATATAGAAAAGATAAATAATATAATATCTGAAAAACTGTTGTTAGAAATAGATAATATAGGAATTAAAAAAATAGCTCCAGTAAGGAGAAATCAAGATTTTAAAATTAAAGATGATAAACTATATCTATATTTAAGATATGAGGATTCATTAAAAGTTTTAAAAGGATATGAAGAAATAGAGATGGAATTAGAAGAATTGAAAGATATTATAAATTTTGAATCAGATGTCTTTATTAATATGGGAGAAAAAAATAAGTATAATAGAAAATCTTAAAAATAACTATATTTCTGATACAATAGGATATACAATTAGTTTCAGAATTAAGATTTAAAAAATGTGTACTTATACTTTTGTAATTAAATGAAAGTGAGGTAAAATATGAAAG
>JARIDA010000006.1 GCA_029257065.1 Tissierellaceae bacterium
ATAATGTAACTTTTAATGCTTTTTTAGTTCCCCTTGGTATTAAATATAGATTTGAACTATTTTCACCATTTTCAATTAAAGAGATAAATGATAAATCAGGACTAAATTGGGTAGAATTAATAGTATAGTCAGAAGTGAATATGAGTTCATTTTTCTCACTATTAATATCATAGATCCAAAGTTCTTCTTGAGTATTATTATTCTCAGTGCTTTCAAAGAATTTTTTATATAAAATAAAATTATCGTTTTCTATATTAACTATTAATCCATTGTCTATAGGATTAGAAATCAATGTTTTTTCCGAATCTAAAATATTTCCATCCATAGCATTAATTTTAGTTGAAAACTTTACAAGAGGTAATTCAGGTGTAGATTTATCAAAAATTGCTGAATAGTTAATATCCCAAATTAAATTATCATCCCTTTTGATTAGATTTATTTCTGGTGCCACATTAGACTGAAGTTTAAAATGCGATTCAATTTTACTAATGGCGTCATTCATACCTAGATTAATATCTAATAAATCTCCATTATCATTTATTACTTCAAAAGAATAATTTTCTAAGGGCATATCAAACACTGATTTCGTTAGACTTATCAAAGCTTGAGGCACGGCTAGTTCAAGATTATCTTTTGAATACAAACTGTCAACATGGATTTTTATATTGTTATTATTCTTTTTAATACTTTTTATTTCAAGACCAGAAGATTCCATAATTCCTAGTGAGATTAATAATTTAATATCCTCATTAGAATCTAAATTTGAATGATTAGAAATCAGTTCAATATGTGGATCTTTTAACTGATATGAATGTGATAATTTAGTATCTTCAAGAGTGAAATCTATATCTTTAATATTATTTATTTCTGTTTCATTAGGCACGCAAGCGATTAAGAAAACAAAAACAAATAGAATTAAAAACAAAACTTTTCTTTTCATGCAGTTTCCTCCTCATCTTATTATTTTACTATATTAAAACAAATTGTCAATAGAGGTATATTTGCTAAGACAGAAATATATTGTATAATTAAGAACTAATATGAATTATTGTTTAAAAGAGAGGTAGATTATGAATAAATTTAAAATAGAATCAAATTTCAAACCTACAGGAGATCAACCAGAGGCCATAAGACAGTTAACAAATGGAATTAAAGAGGATTTAAAACATCAAACTCTTGTAGGAGTAACAGGGTCAGGAAAAACATTTACAATGGCCAATATTATTGAAGAGGTTCAAAAACCAACTTTGGTAATAGCTCATAATAAAACATTAGCTTATCAATTAGCATCTGAGTTTAAAGAGTTTTTCCCCAATAATGCAGTTGAATACTTTGTGAGTTATTATGACTATTATCAACCAGAAGCATATGTACCACAGTCGGACACCTATATAGAAAAAGATGCATCTATAAATGAAGAGATAGATAAATTGCGACATTCAGCAACAGCATCTCTATACGAAAGAAAAGATGTAATAATAGTAGCATCCGTATCTTGCATTTATGGTTTAGGAGATCCAATTGACTATGAAAACCTAGTATTATCCATAAGACCTGGAATGATAAAAGATAGAGATGCTGTTATGAAAAAATTAGTAGATATACAATATATTAGAAATGATATAAATTTTGAAAGGGGAACCTTTAGAGTAAGAGGAGATATATTAGAGATTTTTCCAGCTGGTTCCAGTGAAAATACAATAAGAGTAGAATTTTTTGGTGACGAAATAGATAGAATCGTGGAAGTAAATTATTTAACTGGAGAAATTATAGGACTTAGAAATCATGTTTCCATATTCCCAGCATCTCACTTTGCTACTACTGATGATAAGATAGAGAGAGCAATAGAGACAATAAGAGTAGAATTGGAAGAAAGATTAAAGGAACTAAGAGACCAGGATAAACTTCTGGAAGCTCAGAGATTAGAACAAAGAACCAGATATGACTTGGAAATGTTGGAGGAGATGGGTTTTTGTCAAGGAATTGAAAACTATTCAAGACATTTAAGCAATAGGGAAGAAGGTTCAAGACATTTTACCCTAATAGATTATTTTCCAGATGATTTTCTAATTATAGTAGATGAATCTCATGCTACAATACCACAGATAAGGGGTATGTATAATGGGGATAGGGCTAGAAAACAAAATTTAGTGGATTATGGATTTAGATTGCCATCAGCTTTAGACAATAGACCACTTCAATTCTCTGAATTTGAATCTTTAATAAATCAAATACTATATGTTTCAGCAACTCCAGGACCTTATGAATATGAGCATGCAGAAAAAACAGTTGAGCAAATAATAAGACCAACCGGACTTTTGGATCCTAATATAGAGGTAAGAGAGACGGAAAATCAAATAGATGATTTAGTATCAGAGATAGCCAAAGTAACTGAAAGAGATGAAAGAGTTCTTGTAACAACTCTTACCAAGGTAATGGCAGAGGATTTAACTAGTTACTTTAAAGAACTTGGAATTAAAGTCACATATCTACATTCAGATATTAAGACTATAGAGAGAATGGAAATAATAAGGGACTTAAGACTAGGAAAGTACGATGTTTTAGTAGGAATAAATCTTCTGAGAGAAGGACTTGATTTACCAGAGGTATCTTTAGTTGCAATATTAGATGCAGATAAAGAAGGTTTCTTAAGATCTAAAACATCTCTTATGCAAACCTCAGGTCGTTCTGCAAGAAATCTTCAAGGGAGAGTAATAATGTATGGGGATAAAATAACGGATTCAATGCAACATACAATAGAAGAGACTTACAGAAGAAGAAAAATTCAAAACGACTATAATATAAAAAATAACATAACTCCAAGAACAATAACCAAAGAGATAAGAGATATAATAGAAGCCACTATGGTAGCGGAAGATAGTATAAGTTATGATGAAGACTATACTTCTGAAGAAATAGAGGCGATGATAGATGGATTAGAAGGAATAATGTTAAGAGAAGCGGAAAGTTTAAATTTTGAAAAAGCAGCTGAAATAAGAGATAGAATAATAGCTTTAAGGAAAAAATTATAAAGTAGAGGTGTTTAGATGATTCAAGATGAAATAATAATAAAGGGAGCAAGGGAGAATAATCTTAAGAATTTTGACCTGGTTATCCCTAGAAATAAATTTGTTGTAATAACTGGCCTATCAGGATCTGGAAAATCATCATTGGCTTTTGATACTGTTTATGCAGAAGGTCAAAGAAGATATGTGGAAAGTTTATCCAGCTATGCAAGACAGTTTTTGGGACAAATGGATAAACCTAATGTTGAATATATAGAAGGACTATCTCCTTCCATATCAATAGATCAAAAAACCACATCAAGAAATCCAAGATCAACAGTGGGCACAGTTACAGAGGTATATGACTATTTAAGACTCCTATATGCAAGGATAGGAGTACCTTATTGTCCAGTTTGTGGAAAGAGAATAACCAGTCAAACAGTACAACAAATGGTAGATAGTATAATGAAGGGGGAGGAAGGAACTAGAATACAAGTGTTAGCTCCCCTTGTAAGAGGAAGAAAGGGAACCCATGCAGATGTTTTAAATCAGGTTAAAAGAGAGGGTTTTGTAAGAGTAATTGTGAATGGAGAAATGCATGATATATCTGAAGATATTAAATTAGATAAAAATCTAGAACATTCTATAGAACTAGTTGTAGATAGATTAATAATAAGAGAGGGAATGGAGGACAGATTGTCTGACTCCTTGGAAACTGCCCTTGAGATGTCTGAAGGTTTAGTAGTGATTGATTATATTAAAGAGGAAGAACAAGTAACTTATAGTGAAAACTTAGCTTGTATAGATTGTAATATTGCTATAGAAGAAATGTCTACGAGAATGTTTTCCTTTAATAGTCCTTTTGGTATGTGTCCAACATGTGAAGGTTTAGGTTTTCATAAGGAAGTGGACCCAGATCTATTAATACCAAATAAGGATTTAAGTATAAATGAAGGGGGAATAGCTCCCTATGCTAATTCTGCTAAGGATACCTATTATTATCAGGTAATAACGACCTTGGCAAAGAATCATGGGTTTTCCATGGATGAACCACTTAAAAAAGCACCAAAGAAATTTTTAAAAGAATTACTATATGGAACAAAGGGAGAAATAGAATTTGAATTTTTATCTCAATATGATAAATCAGGAAACAAAAAAGAATATACTGGTAAATTTGAAGGTATAATACCTAATTTTCAAAGGAGATATGAAACGACAAATTCTAATTATAGTAGAAATAGAATTGAAAGATATATGGCCGAAAATACTTGTTCTAGCTGTAATGGGAAAAGATTAAAGGATGAAGTATTGTCTGTTAAAATAAATGGACTAAATATAATTGAAACTACAGAATTATCCATAACAAAATCTTTGGAGTTTTTTAATGAGTTGGAATTAACAGAAAAAGAGCAAATTATAGGAGAACAAATACTAAGAGAAGTTAGAGAAAGATTAAGTTTCTTAGTGAATGTAGGTTTAGATTATTTAAGTCTATCCAGAATGGCAGGAACTCTCTCTGGAGGTGAGGCACAAAGAATTAGACTGGCAACTCAAATAGGCTCCAGTTTAGTAGGTGTTATATATGTATTAGATGAACCTAGTATAGGACTTCATCAAAGGGACAATCATTTATTATTAAAAACCTTAAGAGAATTAACAGGTTTAGGAAATACTTTAATAGTGGTGGAGCATGACGAAGAAACCATGTATGAGGCAGACCATATAATTGATATTGGCCCAGGGGCAGGTATTCATGGTGGATATATTGTGGCTGAAGGAACTATTGAAGATATAAAAAGGAATAAAAAATCAATAACAGGTCAATATTTATCTAAGACTAAAGAGATTCCAATACCTAAATTGAGAAAAAAACCAGATGGAAAATGGATTGAAATATTAGGAGCAGAAGAAAACAATCTTAAGGGAATAGATGCAAAAATCCCAGTTGGAATATTTACCTGTATAACAGGAGTGTCTGGGTCTGGGAAATCTTCATTGATCAATGAAATATTATATAAATCTTTAGGACAGGAACTAAATAGGTCCAGAACAAGACCTGGGAAGCATAAGGGTATTAAAGGAATGGAGCATTTAGATAAGGTAATAGCAATAGATCAGTCACCCATAGGTAGAACACCAAGATCTAATCCAGCCACTTATACAGGTGTTTTTGATGATATAAGAGATCTATTCTCTATGACAAATGAGGCTAAATTAAGAGGGTATGAAAAAGGAAGATTTAGTTTTAATGTTAAGGGTGGAAGATGTGAAGCATGTCGTGGTGATGGAATAATAAGAGTGGAAATGCATTTTTTATCAGATGTATATGTGCCTTGTGAGGTTTGTAATGGAAAAAGATATAATAGAGAGACTCTTCAAGTTAAATATAGAGGAAAAACAATAGCAGATGTATTGGATATGACCGTTGAAGAGGCTTTAGAATTCTTTGAAAATATTCCAAGAGTAAAAAGAAGACTGGAAACTCTTTTTGATGTAGGACTAGGATATATTAAATTAGGTCAATCATCACTAGGTTTATCTGGTGGGGAGGCTCAAAGAGTAAAATTAGCAACCGAATTGGCAAAAAGATCTACAGGTAAAACCGTATATATATTAGATGAACCAACAACGGGATTACACACAGCAGACATTCATAAATTAATAAATGTTCTAAATAGACTAGTAGAAGGTGGAAACACTGTAATAGTAATAGAACATAATTTAGATGTTATCAAAACTGCAGACTATATATTGGACTTAGGGCCAGAAGGTGGAGATAATGGTGGGCTTGTTATAGCTGAGGGAACACCAGAAGAAATAGCAGAGATAGCAGAATCTTATACAGGTAAATATTTAAAGACAATTTTATAAAAAATTAAAATAGAAGATTCTTTGAATCTTCTATTTTTTAATTAATGGAAAAAAGATTTAAGGAAAAACTTGCAATTGTAAAAGTAATCACTTATAATAGACTGAATATATTGAAAAGTATAAAAAATAGGAGGGATATTTATGGAAATGTTTAAGTACTTATTTATAACTATATTATTATTTGGAATTGGAGAATTTTTGGGAACTGTTACTAAGGCTAAATTATCAGCTGTATTTGTCAGTTTAATATTATTTTTAATTGGATTTATGACAAAAATTTTACCACCAGATATCATAGCCCAGGCAGGATTAGAGGATTTAGGAAGAATTGCAGCTCCACTTTTAATCTTTCATATGGGAACTATGATCAATGTTAAGGAATTAATTGCAGAATGGAGAACAGTTTTATTAGCTATTATATCTATGATCTTAGCTGCATTAGCTTGTATAGTAATAATACCTATAATAGGCAAAGAAAATGCATATGTGGCAACACCAATATTAAATGGGGGAATAATTGCTACACAGATAATGACTGAAAAAGCACTTGATATGGGAATTGGATTATCTGCTGCATTAGGAACAATACTCTATGCAGTACAGAAATTTGTAGGAACCCCAATAGCATCTTATTTTGGACTTAAAGAGGCTGAAGAAGTTTTAAGTGAATATAGAAGAACCGGAATTAATCCAGTTAAAAAGGATTTAAATGAAGATGAAGAGAAGAAAAATACATTTGCAATAAAATACAGTAAATATTTTGGAAATTTTACATGTTTAACTATAATAGCATTTTTTGCATGGATATCTCGTATATTAGGAGATATAACTCCTGTTAGTTATTCTATATGGGCATTATTATTAGGAACAATAACTTCATATGCTGGATTAGTGCCTGAGAGAATATTAGAAAAAGCAAATAGTTCAGGGATTTTAAATATGGCAGTATTTGCCAGTATAATACCTTCCTTAGCTAAAATAGAATTAGCAGATTTAACAACATTAGGATTCCAAACGGGAATTATATTTGTAGTTCTTATAGCAGTGCTTTATATATCTGTACATGTTTTACCATTATGGAAAATTGTTGGATCAAAAAATATGGCTATGGGAATAGCAGTTTCTCAGCTACTAGGTTTCCCAGCTACTTATTTAATATCCAATGAAATAGCAAGTGCAGTTTCAAAAGATGATGAAGAGAGACAAATGATTTTAGATGTTATTATGCCTAAATATGTAATTGCTGGATTAGCCACAGTAACATCATTATCAATAGTTATGGCAGGTATATTTGAGAAATTATTATAAGGAGAGATAATATGAAATTTGATGCAAGAGATTATCCATACACTTCACAAAGAAATTTAACCTATGCAAAAAATGGTATGATTTGTGCCAGTAATCCAACTGTTGCCGCTGCTGGTTTAGATATATTGAAACAAGGTGGAAATGCAATAGATGCAGCAGTAGCAGTATCAACAGCAATGCCTGTAGCAGAGCCTACGGGAAATGGTTTAGGATCTGATGCATTTATCCTAATATGGTATGAAGGGAAATTATATGGAATAAATGGAAGCGGACCAGCACCAAAATCACTATCCATAGATGCATTGGAAGAAAGAGGATTTGATAAAATACCTTCATACGGAATAGAACCTATAAATGTTCCAGGAGCAGTTGGAGCATGGATGGAAATGCATAAGAAATTTGGAGTTTTAGATATAAAGGAAGTTATGAAACCAGCAATATCATATGCAGAAAATGGTTTTCCAGTATCACCAAATATAAGCAGACTTTGGGAAGAGGCTTTTGAAATATATTCTAAGTATAAAGATAGAGTAGAATTTAAGCCTTGGTTTGATACATTTGCTCCAAAAGGCACATTTTTAAAACCAGGAGAAGTTTTTGTAAATAAAGATTTGGCAAAATCTTTAACTTCCATTGCAGAAACATATGGTGAATCCTTTTATAGAGGAGAGTTAGCTGGAAAAATAGTTCAGTTTATGGAAGAACACAATGGTTTTATAAATAAAGATGATTTAGCTAATTATAAGCCTGAATTTGTCGAACCAATCAGCGTTGAATACAATGGTTATGATGTTTGGGAAATGCCACCAAATGGACATGGAATAACTGTACTGATGGCACTTAATATACTTAAGAATTTTGAATTAGGTGAAAGAGATACAGTAGATACAATGCACAAACAAATAGAAGCAATGAAATTGAGTTTTGTAGATACTCAAAATTATATAACAGATCCTGATCATATGAAGGTTACTGTGGATCAGCTATTGTCTAAACAATATGCTAAAGATAGGGGAAGCTTAATTGGAGATAAGGCAATTGATCCTAAAGTTGGAGATCCTACTTATAGCTCAACTGTTTATTTTGCAACAGCAGACAGAGATGGGAATATGGTTTCTGTAATCCAGAGTAATTTTAGAGGATTTGGTTCAGGAATGGTAGTTCCAGGAACTGGAATATCTCTAAATGATAGAGTAGAAAACTTCTCATTTGATAGAGACCATGATAATGCTTTAGAAGGTGGAAAAAAACCTTATCATACTATTATTCCAGGATTTTTAACTAAAGATGGAAAGGCGGTTGGACCTTTTGGAATAATGGGTGGATTTATGCAACCTCAAGCACATATGCAAGTGGTTATGAATATGATAGATTTCGGATTAAATCCACAGGCTGCCTTGGATGCACCAAGATGGCAATGGATAGGTGGAAAAACTGTAGAAGTAGAGCAGGATACTCCAAATCATATAATTCGAAAATTACAGAGAATGGGACATGACATTGTGGTTCAACCAGATCCTTATCATATGGGCAGAGGAGAAATTATAGTTAGGGATGATGAAGGGGTTCTTTGTGGAGCAACTGAGAAAAGAACTGATGGTACTATAGCTTCATATTAAAAAAATAAAAAATATGTATATTATCTATAGGTTTAAACTAAAATAATTATTTGAAATTAGATAAATACACTTATCCTTTTGATAAGTGTATTTTCTATATATTTAATAAAATTATGGGAGGAAGAAAATGAAAGAGTTAATTGTTACTAAATTTGGAGGAAGCTCTTTATCAGACAGTAAACAATTTAAGAAAGTTAAAGATATTATGGATGCTAATGAAAATAGAAGATATATAATACCATCTGCACCAGGTAGAAGATATGAAGATGACCATAAAGTAACGGATTTACTATATATGTGTTATCAATTGGCAACTCACAAACTAAATATTGATGAGGTATTTAATATAGTTAAGGACAGATATATTGAGATTTCAAAAGGATTAGAACTTGATTTGGATATGGAAAATATATTAGAAGAAATCAAGGGAAATATTATTAATGATGGAACAAGGGATTATGTAGCTAGTAGAGGAGAATATTTAAATGGGATTATACTTGCTAATTATTTAGATTTTGAATTTATTGATGCAAAAGATGTAATATTTTTTGATGATATGGGAATTTTTAATTTGATAGAGACTAGAAAAAAATTAAAAGAAAAATTAGAGGAAGTTCAGTATGGGGTTATACCTGGATTTTATGGATCAAAAGAAAATGGTGAAATAATAACTTTTACTAGAGGAGGTTCAGATGTAACTGGATCAATAGTATCTAATGTTGCAGATGCTAAATTATATGAAAACTGGACAGATGTATCAGGATTTTTAATAGCAGATCCAAGTATAGTTCCAGAATCTAAAACTATACATAGTATTACTTACAGGGAGCTTAGAGAATTATCTTATATGGGAGCACCAGTACTTCACGAAGAAGCTATATTTCCGGTTAAAAAAACAGAGATACCTATAAATATAAGAAATACAAATAGACCTGAAGATTCAGGAACCATTATAGTTAACGAGGATACTTCTGTAAAGGCAGGAACAATAACAGGAATAGCAGGTAAAAAAGACTTTATAGTAATTACAGTGGAAAAAACACGTATGACATTAGAAAAGGATTTTCTTAGAAAGTTAATATCCGTATTTGAAAGCAATGATATTTCTATAGAACACATGCCTTCTAGTATTGATTCCATATCCATAGTAGTTTCAGCAGGAGAAATTAATAATAAATTAGCAAAAATAAAAGAAGAAATAAGAATATACACTAAGCCAGATAGAATAGTAGTATCTTCTAATATGGCTCTTATTGCAGTAGTAGGAAAAGGAATGATAAGAAGTAAGGGAATTTCTGGGAAAATATTTACAGCCTTAGCTGAAAAAGCTATAAATGTTAGAATGATAACACAGGGTTCAAGTGAACTAAGCATTATAATAGGAATTGAAAATGAAGATTTTGAAAATGCTATAGAAGCTATTTATAGAGCATTTAATTAGGAGGACTTAATTATGAGAAAGGTAAATTTAGCAGTGGTAGGAGCAACAGGTCTTGTGGGAGAGACAATTTTAAATATATTAGAAGAGAGGAATTTCAATATTAAAAATCTTTATCTATTATCTTCAAAGAGATCAGCAGGAAAAGAGATTGAATTTAATGGTGAAAAATATATTGTAGAAGAATTAAACGAAGAATCTTTTGACAAGGATATAGATATAGCACTATTTGCAGCTGGTGGTGCAGTGAGTGAAAGGTTTGCACATATGGCTGTGGAAAAGGGAGTTAAAGTTATAGATAATAGTAGTGTATTTAGAACTAATAGAGAGATTCCTCTAATAGTTCCGGAAGTTAATCCTGAAAAGATAAGGAATAGTGATGGAATAATAGCAAATCCAAATTGTTCAACAATACAATCAGTTATTCCTTTGAAGCCCTTACATGATAGATTTAAAATTAAAAGAATAGTTTATTCAACTTATCAGTCAGTTTCAGGATCAGGAGTTGCTGGTCTTAAGGATTTAGAAGAAGGATCTATAGAATGTTATCCACATCAAATCCAAGACAATGTAATTCCACAGATAGATGATTTTTTAGAAAATGGATATACAAAAGAAGAAGTAAAAATGATAGATGAAACTAAAAAGATATTAGGTGACAATACTATTAAAATAACAGCTACAACAGTTAGAGTTCCAGTAAAATATACTCATGGTGTATCAGTAAATTTAGAATTTCACAATGAATTTCAGATGGAAGAAGTCTACAAACTATTAGAAGAATTTCCAGGAATAGTTGTTAAAGATGATAGAGAAAAAAACCACTATCCAATGGGAATAGATGTTAAGGGAAAAGATAAAGTATATGTGGGAAGAATAAGAAGGGATTTTTCCTTAGACAATGGATTGAATTTATGGATAGTTGCAGATAATATTAGAAAAGGTGCAGCTACAAACACTGTGCAAATAGCAGAATTAGTTGCAGAATTATTGGAATAGGAGAGGAATAAAAATATGGTTAATATAGCTTTGTTAGGACTGGGAACAGTTGGAACAGGTGTTGTAGAAATATTAAACGAGAGAAGAAATAGTTTAAAACTTTTAACAGGTAAAGATATAGTTATAAAAAAGATATTAGTTAATAATATAAATAAAAAAAGAGATGTAAATCTAAGAGAAGGTATTTTAACAGATGACTTTAACTCTATAGTTAAAGATGAAGAAATAGATATATTAATTGAGGTAACAGGAGATCTTGAAAATAGCTATAAATATATTACTGAGGGAATAAACAATAAAAAAAATATAGTAACCGCCAACAAGTCAGTAGTATCAAAATATTTTGAAGAATTTTCTCAATTGGCTGCTAAAAACAATGTATCCTTTCTATATGAATCCAGTGTAGCAGGAGGGATTCCAGTTATAAAACCTCTTAGAGAACAGATAAAGATAAATGATATAAATAGAATTCAAGGAATATTAAATGGAACTTGTAATTATATATTAACTAGAATGATAGAAGAGGGAAAGGATTATGGAGAAATTCTTAAAATGGCTCAAGAATTAGGATATGCAGAAGCAGACCCAACTGATGATGTAGAAGGTCACGACACATTAAGAAAATTGAGAATATTAGCTACACTAGGATTACAGGGTAAAATAACTGAAGAAGATATTTTACTTTATGGAATTAGTAATATAGATAAGTTGGATATTGATTATATAAAGGACATGAATTCAACTGTTAAATTAATAGGAGAGGTGAATTTAGAAGCAGACAAATTTACTGCAATTGTTCAGCCTACAATAGTTAGAAGAGATGACTATTTTGCAAGTGTTAATATGGCTTATAATTCAGTTGCTTTTGAAGGAAATAATGTGGGAGAGTTAAAATTCTATGGAGCAGGAGCAGGTAAACTTCCAACGGCAAATGCAGTATTAACAGATGTTTTGGACATAATAAGGGAGTCCAACAATAGGGAGAATGAATTAGGTCATAGAGAATTAATAAACAATAATAAGAATATTATAGGGGACTATTATCTAAGAGTTTCATATATGGGGGAAAAGGGACTTGAAGAGATAGAAAAATTAGGAGAAGAAAAAATATGTAAAGATGGAAGTTTAATAATATTGATTAAAGAGACAAAACTAAAGGATATAACTAATTTATTGAATAAATTAAAATTAGAGAAAAAAGACTATTTTTTAGCAAGAATATTAAATTAGGAGGAATTTATGAGATATATAAGTACTAGAGATAATAATACTTCAGTAACACCAAGTCAGGCCATCTTACAAGGGATTTCAAAGGACGGTGGTCTATTTGTACCAGAAGAGATTGAAAAAATAGACTTGAAAAATTTGGTTAATATGGACTATAAATCCTTAGCATATGAAATAATAAGTCGGTTTTTTACTGATTTCAATGAAGAATCCCTATTAGAAGCTATAGACAATGCTTATGATGAAAAATTTATTAATCAGGAAATAGCACCTTTAGTTGAATTAGGAGATATATATTTACTAGAACTATTTCATGGACCTACTCTGGCATTTAAAGATATGGCATTATCAATTCTTCCATATCTCCTAATAGAGTCTAAGAGAATAAATAATATGGAAGAAGAAATAATAATACTTACAGCTACTTCAGGAGATACAGGGAAAGCTGCATTGGAAGGATTTGCTCATGTGAAAGGGACAAAGATAGTTGTATTCTATCCAGAAGAAGGAGTTAGTAAAATTCAAAAACTACAAATGGATACTCAAGAAGGAGATAACACCTTTGTTGTTGGGATAAATGGGAACTTTGATGATGCACAAAATGGAGTTAAAGAAATATTGAATGATGACTCTTTTAGGGAGCTTTTAAAAGATAATCATTATAGATTTTCTTCTGCTAATTCAATTAATATAGGAAGACTTGTTCCTCAGATAATATATTATTTTAATAGTTATTTAAAACTTTTAAGGGATGGAAAAATTACCAAAGATGAAAAGATAAATATAGCTGTTCCAACTGGAAATTTTGGGAATATTTTAGCAGCTTATTATGGAGGGAAAATGGGACTTCCAATCAACAAATTAATATGTGCCTCCAATGAAAATAATGTAATAAGTGATTTTATTCAAACAGGACTATATGACAGAAGAAGAGAGCTTAGTCTTACAACATCACCATCTATGGATATATTAGTATCTAGTAATTTAGAAAGGCTTTTATATCACTTAGGATATAAAGATAAGGAGTTAAAAAGACTTATGAGAGATTTAACTCATAATGGAATATATGAAATAGATAAAAATAAATTAGATGAATTCTACTCATCTTATTCAACAGATGATGAAGTGGAGAGTACAATAGAGAAAATCTTTAAAGACTATGATTATTTAGTAGATACACACACAGCGGTGGGTATTAATGTATATGAAAAATATAAAAAAGAAACTGGAGATAAGACTAAGACTGTAATAGCATCAACAGCCAGTCCATTTAAATTTGGAAATACAGTGGCTAAGGCAATTGGAATAAATATAGAAAACAAGAGTGATTTTGAAATAATAGAGGATCTATCCAATAAAACTAATTTAACTATACCAAAAGGTGTAAGAGATTTAAAAGACAAGAAAATAACTCATAAAAATAAATGTGAAGTAGATCAGATGGAAGAGCAGATTAAAAGGTTTCTTCAAATAGGTGATAATGATGTTTAAAGTAATAGTACCAGGAACAAGTGCTAATCTAGGACCAGGTTTTGATACATTGGGGATAGCTTTAAATATTTATAATGAATTTGTTTTTGAAGAAATTCAGGATGGTTTAGAAATATTAGGCTGTGAAGAGAAATATAAAAATAAGGACAATTTAATCTATACTTCCATGCTAAAAACATTTGAAGAGATAGGATATAAGAAAAAAGGAATAAAAATAACCATAAATTCAGAAATACCAACTAGTAGAGGTCTTGGTAGTAGTGCATCCTGCATATTAGCTGGGGTTATTGGTGCAAATCAAATTGCAAGTTCACCTCTTAGCAAAGAAGATATATTTAAAATAGCAACAGAAATAGAGGGTCATCCAGATAATATTGCACCAGCATTATTTGGCGGATTAGTCACATCTATTGTTGAGGATGATGAGATACATTATAATCAAATAGAAATAGCTAATGGAATAAAATTTATAGCTTTAGTACCAGATTTTAGTCTATCAACAGAAGAATCAAGGCAAGTCTTACCAGAGAAAATAAATTATTCAGATGCGGTATATAATATAGGGAGAGTCTCTCTAATGATCTCTGCTTTATCTAATGGAAATTTTGAATTGTTAAAATATGGACTGAAAGATAAAATGCATCAACAATATAGGGGAAGTCTGATTCCCAATTATGACCTTATAATGGAGAAGTGTGAAAGTATGAGTATACTAGGAACTTATCTAAGTGGGGCTGGGCCAACAATTATGGTTTTAACAGGAGAGGATGAAAGCAACTTTTCAGTTCAGATTGAAGAGTTTTTATCACAATTTCAAGATAAATGGACAATTAAAAAGTTATCAGTAGATTTAGTAGGCGCTAAAATTTTATCTGAAAATAAATAAAAATAGAAATTATCCTAATAGAGTGATAAAATATAAGAAGAATATGATTTGTTTGAAAATCCTTATAAATAATCTATGACTGAGAGAGGAAGATAATATGAAAGCAATATTAACAGTAATAGGAAAAGATCAAGTTGGTATAGTTTATAATGTGTCTAAAATTTGTTCAGAATCCAATATAAATATTAGAGATATAAATCAAACTTTAATGGAAGAATATTTCACAATGGTAGTGTTATTAGATTTAGGAAATTCATCCTATTCTCTAGGAGAAGTTCAGGAAAAATTTAATGAACTAGGAGAAAAGATGAATTTAAAAATAAAACTACAAAATGAAGAAATTTTCAATAGTATCTATAATATATAGGAGGGCATTATGAATAAAACGCAAATATTAGAAACCATTAAAATGCTAGATGAACAAAATTTGGATGTAAGAACTATAACCCTAGGTATATCTCTTTTAGATTGTATTTCAGATGATCCTAAAAAGACAAATGAAATGGTATATGAGAAAATTTGTAAAGCAGCAAAGAATTTAGTAACAGCTTCAGATGAAATAGGGAATATGTTTGGAATACCAATAATAAATAAAAGAATTACAGTAACTCCTGTAAGCATGTTAATCACATCAGATGACATAGAGGACTATATACAATTGGCTAAAACTTTGGATAAGGCGGCTAAAGCTGTAAATGTTGACTTTATTGGAGGATATTCAGCATTAGTACATAAGGGTTTTACTAAGGCAGATAAAATGTTAATAGAAAGTATTCCAAGAGCATTATCAGAAACAGATGTGGTTTGTTCTTCTGTCAATGTAGGCAGTACCAAGACAGGAATCAATATGGACGCTGTAAAAATGTTAGGTAAGACTATAAAAGATACAGCATATTTAACAAAGGACGATGATAGTATAGGCTGTGCGAAGCTAGTAGTTTTTGCAAATGCAGTAGAAGACAATCCATTTATGGCAGGATCTTTTTATGGTGTAGGAGAGCGTGAAACATCTATAAGTGTAGGAGTTAGTGGGCCAGGAGTAGTAAAGGCAGCCCTTGAGAAAGCTAAAGGAAAACCTTTTGAAGAAGTATCAAATGTAATTCAGAAAACAGCTTTTAAAATTACAAGAATAGGTGAATTAATAGGAAAAGAAGTAGCTAAAAAATTAGATGTACCTTTTAATATAGTAGATCTATCTTTGGCTCCTACAGCAGATATTGGTGATTCAGTAGCTAGAATATTAGAGGAAATTGGAGTTGAAAGAGTTGGAACCCATGGAACCACTTGTGCATTAGCACTTTTAAATGATGCTGTTAAAAAAGGTGGAGTAATGGCATCGACAAATGTTGGAGGATTAAGTGGTGCATTTATCCCAGTATCAGAAGATGAGGGTATGATTGAAGCTGCTAAAATAGGATCAATTACCCTTGACAAGTTAGAAGCTATGACTTGTGTGTGTTCTGTTGGATTAGACATGATAGCCATACCAGGAGACACTCCTGCTGAAACTATATCAGCAATAATAGCAGATGAATCAGCAATAGGAGTTATTAATAATAAGACAACAGCAGTTCGATTAATTCCTGCTTATGGTAAGGATATAGGAGATACTGCATATTTCGGAGGTCTATTAGGATTTGCACCAATTATGGCTGTTAATAAATATGGAAGTGAAGACTTTATTAATCGAGGAGGAAGAATACCAGCTCCAATACACAGTTTTAAAAACTAAATATATTAATAATAAAAATATGATTAATCAGATTAACTTATGGGTATAAAATAGTTAGAGAGAATTCCAAACTAATTAAATGGTAAGGAGAGATAATATGGTTAATAATCAAGTATCAGAAATGCTAAATAAACAGGTGAATTTAGAACTGTTTTCAGCATATTTATATTTAGAAATAGCAAATTATTTTGTAGATGAAGGATTAGATGGATTTGGACATTGGTTTAACTTACAAGCACATGAAGAGATGGACCATGCAAGAATAATATTGAATTATTTACAGGATAATGAGATAAAAATAGAATTAAAAACAATAGAAGATCCATCCAGAGATTATAAGGGCCATATGGAAGCATTAGAAGAAGTATTATCACATGAAAAATTAATAACAGATTCAATTCATAAGATTTATGAATTAGCAATGAATGAAAAGGACTTTAGATCAATGCAATTTCTAGATTGGTTTATAGAAGAACAAGCAGAGGAAGAGGCAACATCCAATGAACTTATTAGTAAGTACAAAGTATTTACTAGTGACGGAAAAGGTTTATATGCCTTAGATCAAGAAATGGGTCAAAGAATTCGTGAACAACCAGCAATATTAATAGAAGAATAAAATATAAAAAGGGACCGTTAACGGTCCCTTTTTATGCTTAAAAAAAATAGGAAATTGTGATATAATCGATACAAGTTTAAGGAGGAATAGAAATGAAAATCAGTATATTAGAACCATTAGCAGTTTCAGAGGAAAAACTTAGAAGTATGAGTGAGTATATAACAAACCAAGGACATGAGTTAGTGATATATGATAGTATTTCAGAAGATGATAGAGAACTAATAAAAAGAGTTGAAGATACTGATATAGCAATAATAGCTAATTCACCCTTTAGAAGAGAAGTAATTGAATCGGCAAAGAAATTAAAAATGCTAACAGTAGCTTTTACAGGGGTAGATCATGTGGATATGGAAGCCTGTAGAGAAAGAGATATATTAGTTAGTAATGCAGCAGGATATAGTACAAATTCTGTAGCAGAACTTGTTTACGGAATGATAATTTCACTATATAGAAATCTAGTTCCACTAGATGAGATAACAAGAGAAGGCGGAACAAAAAGTGGATATAGGCAAAGAGATGTTAAGGGAAAGGTACTAGGTGTTATAGGAACTGGAGAAATAGGAATAGATGTAGCCAAATTAGGAAAGGCATTTGGGTGTGAAGTATTAGCCTATAATCGGTCTAAAAAACAAGAACTTATTGATTTAGGAGTAGAATATTTAGAGTTAGAGGAGTTATTAAGTAGAAGTGATATAGTTTCCATTCATCTACCATTTACAAAAGAAACAGAAGGAATAATTGGTAAAAAAGAATTAAAGCTTATGGGTAGTGAAGCGATACTAATAAATGCAGCAAGAGGACCAATAGTAAATATACCAGAATTAACAGATGCATTAAATAAAGGTGTTATAGCTGGGGCAGGAATTGATGTGTTTGATATAGAACCTCCACTTGAAAAGGATTATCCTATATTATCAGCAAAAAATACTGTGCTAGCACCTCACATAGGATTTGCAACTGAAGAAGCAATGATAAGAAGAGCTGAAATAACTTTTGATAATGTGGATTCTTGGTTAAATAATAAGCCTAAAAATATTGTAAAGTAAAAGTTGAGAATATAAATAATTTGAAATATAAAAAGGATAAAGGTGGATAGTTTGAAAATAGCAATAATTGGGATTAATCATAATGAAACTCCAATTGAAATTAGAGAGAAGTTTTCATTTACAGAGTCACTAAAAATAGATGCAGGAAATTATCTATTAGATAGATCAGTGGAAGAAGTTGTAATAGTTGCCACATGTAATAGAAGTGAGATTTATATAGCATCAGAAGATATTGAACAAGGAATAAAAGATACTGTAAAATTATATAAAGAATTTTTCAAGGTGGAAAATACTGAAGATTATATATTGATTAAACAAGATAGGGATGCAGTAATCCATTCTTATATGGTAGCAGCAGGTTTGGATTCAGCCATATTAGGAGAAGATCAGATATTAGGCCAGATTAGAGATGCAATGATGTCTGCAATGGAACTTAATTTTAGTAAAAAGGTATTAAATAGATTGTTTATGGAAATGTTAAGAGAAGGAAAAAAGATAAGAAGTGAAATAAAAATTTCAGAGGTACCAATATCTTCTAGCTATATTGGAATAAGTCTAATAAAAGAAAAACTGGGAACACTTAGTGGTAAAAAAGCTCTTGTAATTGGTGCAGGGGAAATGAGTAAATTAGCAATAACTTATTTAGAAGAGGAAAATTTAGATGAACTTTATTTGACAAATAGAACCCATAGTAGGGTAAAAGAAATATTCAAAGACTATCCTTCATTAATTCCTGTAGAATATGAAAATAGATATGAAATTCTTAAAAATGTAGATATTTTAATATCTGCAACAGGAGCTCCTCATATTATAATTGAAAAAGATAAAGTAGATATAATAAATAGAAATTTATGTATACTTGATCTGGCTTTGCCTAGAGATATTCAAGCTGGGGTAGAGGATAACGAGTATATAACTCTGTATCATTTGGATGACTTAAATCAAGTATCACAAGAGAACCAAGAAAAAAGAGAAGAGTTATCAGAGGAAGCTTTAAGAATTATAAAAGATGATGTGGAAGAATTTTTAATTTGGTTAGAAACCATAAAAGTGGATCCAATATTAGAGTCATTAAATATAAGATGTAATGAAATTAAAGATAATAGAATGGATTATATAAGAAGAAAATTAAAGTTAAATAAAAGAGAAGAAAAAGTAATTGAAAAAATGTTAATGTCAGCATTAAAAGGAATTATAAGAGAGCCAATAAAAACACTGAAAACTGTTGAAGAGGACAATATAGGAGACTATATTGAAACCGTTAATAATTTATTTAAACTATAAGGGTGAAATATGTATTATTCTATAATGTTAAATATTAAAGAAAAAAAATCCATTGTAATAGGTGGAGGAAATATAGCATATCGAAAGACTAAAAGACTGTTAGACTCTGGTGGAGATGTATACATTGTAAGTCCAGAAATTGATGATAGATTTTTAGAAGTTAAAGATAGAATAAATTATATACAGGATGAATATAAAAGAGAATATATTGAAGATGCTTTTTTAGTGATAGGAGCAACTGCATCCAAAGATAAGAATCGAGAAATAGGACTTGATTGTAAAGAATTGAATATATTATATAATAATGTGGATAACTGTGAAAATTCTAGTTTTATCACACCAGCAATTATAGATAAAGAGGGTCTATTATTGGCTGTTTCCAGCAAAGGAAGATTTCCGGCAATTTGTAAATACATTAAAAGAGATTTAGAGAAGAGATATGATAGATTTGATGAAGAATATGTAAATTTACTTGAGAGACTAAGAACTCTTGTATTGGACAGATACTATGAAAATAGAATTAAGATTTTTTATCATGCATTAGAATTGAATTTAAAAGATTTAAAAATACTATACAATAATTTAAAGGAGAATAAAATAGAGAATTTTAAATATATTGATGGAGGTTGTAAAATGAAGGTAGTTGTAGGAACAAGAGGTAGTGATTTGGCTGTGACACAGACAAATCATGTAATAGACATGCTTAAAGAGAAGAATCCTAATGTGGAATTTCAAGTTAAAATGATAAAGACAAAGGGAGATTTAATCTTAGATAAGCCAATTGGTGAAATTGGTGGGAAAGAAATATTTATAAAAGAAATAGAAAAAGAATTATTAGATGGAAGCATAGATATGGCAGTTCACAGTATGAAGGATATGCCAGGAGAATTGCCAAAAGGACTTAAACTATCATATATTCCTAAAAGAGAAGATCATAGGGATGTACTTGTGCTAAGGGAAGGAATTAATAGTCTAGAGGAATTACCTAAAGGTGCTAAAATTGGTACTGGGAGTAAGAGAAGAAAATTTCAAATGCTAAAATACAGAGATGATTTAGAAATTATAGGAATTAGAGGAAATGTTCAAACCAGAATAGATAGAATAGACAATGAGGGATTAGACGGGGTGATTTTAGCTGCTGCAGGTATAAATAGACTAGGATTAGAACTAGATAAAAAGGTAATACCATTAGATGAAGAGATTATGATTTCATCACCTTGCCAAGGTATATTAGGGCTGGAAATTAGAGAAGATGACGAAGAGATGAATAGCTTACTTAAAACTATATCCGATGAAAATGCAGAGATTCAAACAAAAGGTGAAAGAGCATTTTTAAAGGGAACAGGTGGAAGCTGTCATGTTCCAGTAGGTGCATATTGTAAAATATCTGGAAATGAAATCCATATAGATGGAGTATTAGGTAGTGAAGATGGATCAAAACTTGTTAGAAAATCAATATCTGGTCCAATAGAAGACGCAGAAAAATTAGGAATAGAACTTGCAGATATTTTGACTAAGGAGATATATTAATGAAAAAAGGAAAAGTATATTTAATAGGAGCAGGCCCTGGTGATGCTGGTCTTATAACTAAAAAAGGATATGAATATTTAAGGGAATCAGACGTAGTGGTTTATGATAGATTGGTGAATAAAGAATTATTGGCAGATTTAAATGAAGATGTAAGACTTATTTATGTGGGAAAAACGGCACAACATCATACAAAAACTCAGGATGAAACAAATGAAATATTATATCAGGAAGCAAAAGCTGGAAATATAGTTGCTAGACTTAAAGGTGGAGACCCATATGTTTTTGGTAGAGGTGGAGAAGAGGGAGAATACTTGTTTGATAGAGATATAGAATTTGAGGAAGTCCCAGGAATAACCTCAGCTATTGGAGGACTTGCCTATGCAGGAATACCAATAACCCATAGAGGAGTGGCAACGTCATTTCATGTTATAACTGGTCATCTACAAGAGGGAAGTGAAGATTTAAATTGGAATGCTCTTTCACAGTTAAAGGGAACACTAGTATTTCTAATGGGAGTTGGAAATCTAGAAAATATTACAAAAAAATTAATTAAAGAGGGAAAAGACCCTGAAACTAGAGCAGCAATTATAAATTGGGGGACCACTACTAGACAAAAAGTTGTAGAAGGAAAACTTTCAGATATATATGAAATTGCAGTTCAGGCCAATATAAAACCACCATCTTTAATAGTTATAGGAGATGTAGTTGCTTTAAGAGAAAAACTTAACTTCCATGAGAGAAAACCTCTTTTTGGAAAAAATATAGTTATAACAAGGGAGAGAAAATCAGCCCTATCTACAATAGAGAAATTTAAATCTTTAGGGGCAAATGTAATATCATTTCCAACTATAAAAACTGTGGAAATTCAAGATAATAAAAGACTTTATAGAGAATTAGATAATTTAAACAACTATGAATACTTAGTATTTACAAGTGTTAATGGAGTGGATATATTCTTTAAAGAATTATTTAAAAGAGGATTAGATACAAGAGCATTAGGTGGAATGAAGATAGCAGCAGTAGGACCTAAAACAGCTGACTCAATGGGAAAATTTGGAATAGTGGCAGATATTGTTCCAGATAAATATGTGGCAGAAGAATTAATTGATATATTAAAACCAATTCTTAAAAAAGAAGATAGGGTATTGATTCCAAGAGCTAAAATAGCAAGACCTAAATTGGTTGAAGAATTAGAGGATATAAGCAATATTACTGAAGTGGAGATTTATGAAACTATAAAAGACGATAATATTGAAATGGATATACTGGATGAATTAGAGGAATTAGAAGATTATTATTTAGTTTACACATCATCTTCGACTTTTACTAATTTTAAAGAAATATTAGGAGAAGAGAATAAGAGTATAATTGAAAATGGTAAAAATATTTCAATTGGGCCAATAACAAGTGAAACAGTTAAAAAATCAGGATATCCCATATATAAAGAGGCTAGGGATTATACTATAGATGGTATAATAGATATTTTAATAGAGGAGGAATAATGAAGAATATAAATAGAACTAGAAGATTGAGAAAAAATGAAACTATTAGAGGTATGATAAGAGAGACTAATATTACAGTAGATGACTTTATTTATCCTCTTTTTATAGTTGAAGGTGAAAATATAAAAAGGGAAATATCATCTATGCCAGGTGTTTATCATTTTTCTGTGGATACATTAGTAGATGAAATAGCAGAACTCTTAGAATTAGGAATAAAATCAGTAATATTATTTGGTATTCCAGATGAAAAAGATAGTATAGGAACGTCTGGATTTGTTCAAGATGGAATAATACAAAAGGGAATTAGAGCAATAAAAGAAAATCATCCAGAAATGTATGTTATAACAGATGTTTGTATGTGCGAATATACGGATCATGGACATTGTGGAATCTTAAGAAAAGATGGAGTTGTTGATAATGATGAGACTCTAAAGTATTTAGGAAAGATTTCTCTAAGTCATGTAAAAGCTGGAGCGGACATGGTAGCTCCTTCAGATATGATGGATGGAAGGATTGGGTATATTAGAAATATATTAGATGAAGGAGGATATGTTGAGACTCCAATAATGGCTTATAGTGCTAAATATGCATCCTCATTTTATGGACCTTTTAGAGAAGCAGCAGAGTCAGCACCATCATCAGGAGATAGGAAATCTTATCAAATGGATCCAGGCAATTCGGATGAAGCTATGAGAGAGATAGCATATGATATTGAAGAAGGTGCAGATATAATAATAGTAAAACCAGCTCTTTCCTATTTGGATATAATAAAGAGAGCAGATGATGAATTTAATATTCCAATAGCAGCTTACAATGTAAGTGGAGAATATTCTATGTTAAAATCGGCAGTAGAACAAGGATTAGTATCAGAGGATGTAATAATGGAAGCTCTTTTATCTATAAAAAGAGCGGGATCAGATATAATTATTACTTATTTTGCAAAAGAAATAGCAAAAAGATTAAAATAGGAGGAAGTTATGAATAGAGAAAAATCAAGAAAAATTTATGAAGAAGCTGTAAAATATATTCCAGGAGGAGTGAATAGCCCGGCAAGAGCTTTTAAAGCGGTGAATACAGGTCCAGTATTTGTAAAAAGAGGATATGGAAGTAAAATAGAAGATGAAGATGGAAATGAATATATCGACTATATAGGATCTTGGGGGCCAGCAATACTAGGTCATAATGATGAAAGATTGATGGATGGATTAGGGGAAGTTATTGAAAAAGGAATGAGCTTTGGTCTACCTACTAAAATAGAAGTTGATATGGCAAAAGCAATGGTAGATTCCTATCCTGGAATGGATATGGTTAGAATGGTTAACTCAGGAACAGAGGCTACTATGAGTGCCATAAGAGTTGCTAGAGGATATACAGGTAAAAACAAAATAATAAAATTCGAAGGATGTTATCATGGACATAGTGATTCACTATTAGTTAAATCAGGATCAGGAACTTTAACTTATGGAGTACCAACTAGTTTAGGAGTTCCAAAAGCAGTAGTTGAAGACACTATAGTATGTAGATTTAATGATTTAGAAGATGTAAGAAAAGCCTTTGCAGAATCCGATGATATTGCTGGAATAATACTAGAACCTATAGCAGGTAATATGGGACTTATTCCAGGAGATAAAGAATTTTTACAAGGACTTAGAGAGATTACAGAAGAGAATGGTGCTCTTTTAATATTTGATGAGGTAATTACTGGATATAGAATAGCATATGGTGGAGCCGCAGAGGTTTATGGAATAACTCCAGATATGGCTTGTTTTGGTAAAATTATAGGTGGAGGAATGCCTGTTGGAGCCTATGGTGGTAAAAGAGAAATAATGAAAATTGTATCACCAGAAGGTGGAGTTTATCAAGCAGGAACTCTTTCAGGAAATCCTATTGCAATGCATTTAGGAATCAGAAGTTTAAATATATTAAAAGAAGACCCTTCAATTTATGAAGAAATGATTGAAACAGCTAAAAAGATTGAGCAGGGCTTTAAAATTAATATAGAAAAAACAGGGGTTAAAGCAAAAATAGTTAGATATAGAAATATGTTAACACTTTTCTTTGGAGAAGGAGAGTTTAAAAATTTCGATGATGTGGAAAAATGTGATACAGATATGTATGCTAAATATTTTGTAGAAATGTTGGATCAAGGAATAATGCTTCCACCAGCACAATTTGAATGTATGTTTATAGGAACAGCTCATTCAGATAGAGATATAGAAAAAACTATTGAAGCAAATTATATAGCACTAAACAATATAAAATAAAGAAAAAGATGATTCCAAATAATTTGGAATCATCTTTTTTGTTAAATATATAATCTATTCAGTTATAGGATATTTATATTCAAGTCCAAGTCTCTGATTAACGGAACATTTAATTTTTTCTTGTTTCATAACATTCTTTATACAGGATAAGCAGGAAATACAATTTATAATACTTTCATCCTCTCCATTAAATGCTTTTTCACTCCACTGAGGATCTGCTAACTGGGCTCTTCCCAGTGCAACAAAATCAGAAACTCCTTCTTTAATCATATTCTCAGCTGTTTCAGGTTTTTTAAGATTATTACATGCAATAATTGGAAGATTAACATTTGCTTTAATCTCTTTAGCCAAATGCTTTTTCCACCCCTCCTTATATGAACTAGGTTCTATAATTGTTTCGAAAGATTCAGATATACCACAACTAATATTTAGAGCATCTATTTCAAAAGTTTCAATTATTTTAGCCATTTGGACAGCTTCATCCAACTCTAATCCACCTGGAACAAAGTCATCCCCATTCATTCTAACAATAATGGTGAAATCCTTTCCGCAAAACTGACGAATACCTGCGATTATTTCCTTTAAAAAATTAAGTCGATTATAGATATTTCCCCCATATTTATCATTCCTTAAATTTGTATTTGGAGACATGAATTGGGATATTAAATATCCATGTGCCCCATGAAGTTCTACTCCATCAGCACCAGATTCTTGGGCGATTTTAGCAGCTATGGCAAATCTACTTATAATAACCTGTATATTTCTGAGAGTAAGCTCTTTTGGAGTTTCTCCAATAATCTTACATGGAATAGGAGAAGGGGCTACTATTTCTTTATCACCTGGTAAAAGATTATTATTTGTCTGTCTTCCAGGATGCTGTAATTGAAAGATTATTTTACTTCCATGTCTATGGACGGATTCAGTTAGCTTCTTCATATTGGAAATTATATTGCTATCTGTAAGTTGAATTTGATTTTTAAGTCCAACACCAGTATCCTGATCTATTCTGGCCATTTCAGTTATTATCAATCCACATCCTGCCTTGGCTCTCTCTTCATAGTATTTAATTATAGCATCATTAACCTGACCATTATCTGAAGCTAATCCAGTTACCATAGCAGGCATAACAATCCTATTTTTAAGTTCTAAATTACCAATTGTACCTTTTTCAAAAATTTTATTGTATCTCATTTCAACCTCCTAAAAAATAAATAAGTTATAATGTCAATTATACATTAAAAGCATATGTAAAAAAGCTGAATATATGATATAATTTTTAAAATGGTATTTAAATAGGAGGGGTTAAATGTCTTATGTAATAGATAAGTTGAAAAAATTAAAAGAATTAGAAAGTGATTTGTTAGAAGCATCTTCATTAGAAAAAAATAATGCTTTGAAAGAAGTTGCTATAGCTATTGAAAACAATAGAGACGATATAAAGAGAGCAAATCAAAAGGATATTAATATAGGTAAAGAGAATAATATGAATGAAGCATTGTTAGATAGATTAATGCTAGATGATGAGAGAATTGATGGTATTATTGAAGGGATAAACACAGTTATAGATCTTCAAGATCCAATATGGAAGTCAGAAAAAGTATGGACTTTGGAAAATGAACTTACAGTTTCTAGAATGAGTGTTCCGCTAGGAGTAATTGGGATAATTTATGAATCAAGACCTAATGTAACAGTAGATGCATTTTCACTAGCGTTTAAAAGTGGAAATGGAATAGTATTAAGAGGAAGCTCTTCGGCTATAAATTCTAATATAGCTCTAGTGCATGCAATTAAAGAGGGTCTTAGAAAAACAGATATATCGGAAGAAGTTATACAGTTCTTTGAAGATACGGACAGAAAACATGTAATGTCACTTTTAACAGCAAAGGGATATGTGGACCTAGTAATTCCAAGAGGTGGAAAAGGTCTAATTGACTTAGTACTTGAAAATGCTAAAGTCCCAACACTTCAAACTGGAGAAGGAAACTGTCATGTATATGTGGATGAGTCTGGAAATCTAGATGAAGCAATAAAAATAGTTGAAAATGCTAAATTACAAAGAGTTGGAGTTTGTAATGCTTGTGAAACTCTTTTAGTTCATGAAAATATAGCTGAAGATCTGTTACCAAGAATTTATGAAATGCTTAATAACAAGGCGGAAATGGTAGGTTCTGAAAGAGTAAGAGAAATAATAGAGATTGAAAGAGCAACTGAAGAGGATTACGGAACTGAGTTTTTAGATTATAAAATTGCAATTGAAATAGTTAAAGACGTTGATGAAGCAATTAAACATATAAATAAATATGGTACAAAACATTCTGAATCAATAGTTACAGAATCCTATACAAATGTTCAGAAGTTCACTAAAATGGTAGATGCTTCAACAGTATATGTAAATGCTTCAACAAGATTTACAGATGGTGGAGTATTTGGTTTTGGAGCAGAAATGGGAATAAGTACCCAAAAAACACATGCAAGAGGACCAGTAGGATTAGAACAATTAGTCACTCACAAATATGTAGTACTGGGTTCTGGACAAATTAGAAAGTAGGGAATTAAATGGAAAAAGAAGATACACACATAATAGATGAAGATTTATGTAAAAAGATTATAATAAAAATAGGTAGTAGCACTTTAACCAGTGAAGATGGTACTATAGACAAGAAATTTATGAAAAACTTAGCTGAACAGATTGAAGAATTAAGAAAAAGAGGGAAAAGTGTAATAATAGTCTCTTCTGGTGCAAGAATCGCAGGAGTAGGTATATTGGAAAAGTGGTCTAGAAAAGAAGATATACACTATAAACAGGCATTATGTGCAATAGGACAGGTTGAGTTAATGGATTCATATAGAAAGATATTTGGAGAGCATGGAATACATGTGGCACAAATACTTTTAACCAAAGAAGATTTTGGAAGTCCAGATAGAACTTTAAATATAAGAAACACTATATTTACACTAATAGATGAAGGTGTAATTCCAATAATAAATGAAAATGACACTGTATGTGTGGAAGAGATGCAAATTGGAGATAATGATATGTTAGCAGCTCATACCGCTGTACTTTGGGGGGCAGATGCATTGTTTTTATTATCAGATGTAGATGGAGTATATGATAAAAATCCAACAGAACATAAAGATGCAAAAATGATTGAAGTAATTAGAGATATAGAAAAAATAGAAAAAGAAATATCCACCGAAAGCAAATCATCTTTTGGAACAGGTGGAATGGTTACAAAAATAAAAGCTGCTAAAAAAATAACTCCTTATGGAGCAAATTTAATAGTAGCAAAGGGCAAAAAGGAGAATATAATAATAGATATTTTAGATAATAAAGAAAAAGGAACTATATTTCTGGCTTAATAAAATATATTAATATTTGAAATTAAAATGATAGTTGCTAATTATCATTTTAATTTCTTTTTATATACATAATATAATAGTGGAGGAGATGTATTATGAATTTAGAAGAGGGAAAAAAGATTTTAAGAGAAAATCCTGAGTTGAAATTAATATTAATAAAATCAGGAAAAATAATATATAAGTCAACTAAAAGAGGGATAGCTCCCATGTATGAAATAGCAACCCAATATAGGGAAGAGGCCAGAGATGGAATTATCTTGGACAGAGTAATAGGTCGTGGAGCTGCAATGCTTGCATCCTATATAAGAATAGGGGAAGTTTACGGAGAATTACTATCTAATGGAGCTAAAGAAATATTGGAATCTAAGGGTATCAAATATACTTATTCTGAAGATACTCCCTATATTCAAAATAGAGATAAAACTGATTATTGTCCAATAGAAAAATTATCTATGAAGAGTAAGAATGAAAAGATTTTACTTGAGGAAGTGGGAAATTTTTTAGAAGAGATAAATAATAAAAAATAGAAAACTAATTTTGAGGAGGAGAAATATGTATAATCAAAAAAACACAAAGAAATTAGTAATAGCTGGACTTTTATTAGCCATAGGACTTATTATACCTAGCATATTTCATTTAATAGGAATACCAGGTACAATATTTTTACCAATGCATATTCCTGTAATATTAGGAGGATTTTTATTACCACCTGTTTATGCTTTTTTATTAGGAGCATTGACTCCTTTTATAAATAGTCTTATAACAGGTATGCCTATATTTTTTCCTATAGGACTTATAATGATTGTAGAACTTGCCTCCTATGGCTTAATAATATCCTTATTAGCTAAAAAGACTAAAATTCCTACAATGATTTCATTAATAATCTCATTGATATTAGGAAGAATAATTGCAGGATTATTTATATATATATTATCCAGTTTATTTATAATAGAATTATCACCAGTTATATTTATAACGGGAGCTGTTATGACAGGTATACCAGGAATAGTAATTCAGTTAATACTGGTTCCTGTACTAGTCCATAGTATTAATAGATATACTACAATCAATATGGAGTGGGATTAATTATATAGAACTTAATATGATTAAACATACCCTGGTGGGGTATGTTCTTAATAAGAGAAGATTATATTGAGGAGGATGAATATGTATAAATTAGAGGGGAAAGTTGCTTTAGTAACAGGTGGATCAAGTGGATTAGGTTCTTCAGCAGCTATAGCATATGCAGAAAATGGGGCAGATGTTGCTTTA
>JARIDA010000019.1 GCA_029257065.1 Tissierellaceae bacterium
GATTCTTATTATATTCTTCAAGATTATTGGAAAAATAAATAAATAAATTTAAACTTTTAGTATTAAAATTAAAATCGGAAGGGTAGAAGAGAGTAGGAGGTGATATATATTGAGTTTTATAATTCAGATATATATTTTTATATGTATTATGTTATTGATATTTAATCTTATTTTTATATTTATTAAAAGATTAAAGAATTCAAGACTGTACCATGAAAATAATAAGTTGGAAAGTATTTTAAAAACTGAACTCGATAATTATAATCCTAATAAGGGATTGAGTACTGAGCTTAAAGAAATCCTAAGAAATAAAACAAGTTCAACAAAAAATTTAATTATAGTGCAAAATGAATTTGAAAAACCTAGAAAATATAGAAAACAACTTAAGGATGAAGCAAGACCATATGTTTTCAATCAGATAAATAACTATCAAAAAGCAAATGATTATGAACAAGCATATTATGCCTATGTTATATCTACTTTTGACTATGAGGAATTAGAATTAAAGGATAAGTTTTATGTTGATTTTTTGAGATTTTTAGATAGTAAATCCCTTTATGTATATTCTAATGCTATGGATGCTATTTATAAATTTGCAGATCCACATATAATGTCCATTGCTATTAAAAAAATAGATGAACGAGAAGGTTTTTATCATAGTAAATTATTTGTAGATGGGCTTTTAGATTTTAAAGGAGATGTAGAGGTTTTGCACAATATGTTAATAGGAAAGTTTTATAATTACTCAGGTAGAATGCATAAAAGTTTAATTGATTATTTCAGGATAAAAGATGTGGATATAAAAGAATTTGCATTGAAAATTATTGAGGAAAGAAAGTTAGATGATGAAGTTATTTATTCTGCAATGAGATATTTTAGAAAAAATCCGAATGAAGAATCTAAGAATATATTTATTGAAATTTTAAAAAATGATGAAAACTTTTGGATAGATCAATTACTTGCTATCCAATCATTAGAATCTTATAAAGACCCTCTAGTTAGGTCTTTAATAAAAGATAAGATAACAAGTGAAAATTGGAATATTCGAACTAACTCTATTGCTTATCTCCATAAACATGGATTAACTAAGGAAGAAATTTATGGGATATTAGCACTTAGAGACAAGTATACAAATGAAACTTTACTATATTACTATAAGGATGATCAAGAGATTTCCCAATATATAATAAATGTTTTAGAAAAAATGAATAGGGGAGATAAGAAATCTGAAGAATCTTTAAAACCTGGATTTTTGGTATAAAGGGGGGATAATATGTTTGATTTTTTATTTAATATATTCACAGTTGAAAGTGTTAGAACAATTTTATACTATACAGGAATATTTTTTATCATATACCTTTTAGGCTATTCAACATTTTTATTTGTTTCAGTAATTGTTGGAGAAAATGAATTGTTTGAAAATATTAAAAAAAAGAAATTACAAAATATTATAGAACATGATTATTATATACCAATCAGTATTATTGTTCCGGCTTATAATGAAGAGGTGACAATAATTCAAACAATAGAATCTCTTTTAAATTTGGACTATAAGACTTATGAAATAATCATTGTAAATGATGGATCTACAGATAAGACTTTGGATATATTAAATAGAAAATTCAATCTAAATTTAGTTTATCGTCCAATAAGAAAGCAGTTAGACTCTAAAAATAGCATTGGTATTTATGAAAATAGTGAGGAAGAGAAGGTATCCATTACTTTAATAGATAAAGAAAATGGTGGAAAGGCAGATGCAATTAATATGGGAATAAATGCTTCGAAATATCCCTACTTTGTATGTATGGATTCAGATTCGATATTAGAAGTTGATTCTCTAAAAAAAATAGCAACTCCAATATTAGAAGACCAAAATGTTATTGCTGTTGGTAGTAAAATACACATTTCAAATGATAGTGTATTTAAAGAAGGTAAGCTTGTAGAGCTTAGATTACCAAAAAAAATAATACCAGCCCTACAAGTATTAGAATACGAACGTTCTTTTTTAGCTTCACGTATTTTATTGGATAAGTTTAATGCTAACTTAATTATATCAGGTGCTTTTGGATTATTTCAAAAGGAAGCGGTAATAAATGTTGGTGGATATCAATTAAGTTCAATGGGTGAGGATATGGAGCTTATTGTAAAGCTACATTCATATTATAAATCAAATAGCTTACCTTATAAAATCAAATATGCATATGAAGCAGTTTGTTGGACTCAAGCTCCTGAGAGATTGAGAGATGTATTAAAGCAACGTAAAAGATGGCATCTGGGACTTTATCAAAGTTTAAGTCAACATAAAAATTTATTCACAACTGGTAGCTATTTATACTATTTAATTTATGAACTATTATCTCCCTTTATTGAGTTAATAGGATTATTTATTACCTTGTTAGCTGCTGTATTTGGTTTGTTAAATGTTAAGCATATGATTTTATTTTTCGCAGTCTATGCATTATTTGGCTCCATGCTTACGATAATTTCATTTTTAACAAGAAACTATTTAAGTGAGGCAAAAGTTAAATTTAGTGATATATTAAGGGCTTTCATATTATGTATACCTGAAAATATTATATTTAGATTTATATTAGCTTGGACAAGAATGGGATCTATATTATTTTATCGTGGTAAAAAAACAAAATGGGGTTCTATAGAGCGTGTGAAAATCAACTATAAATAAGATTAATATATTAAAACCAAGTATTTTAAAATACTTGGTTTTTTATTTGGATAGTTAATAATTTACTTTTGTGAAATCTCTAGAGTTTCAGATGCAAATTGTATCTCACCATTTGTTTTATCAATCTCTTCTAATATATTTATAAATAATTCATTTTTAACCTCTCGTCTCTTTTTAAAATCCACTACATATCTAAGAGTGTATTCTATCCAATTATCAGTGGCCTCAATTGTCACAGTGGAATGAATACTTTGATTTTCAATAATAAACTTTCTGACCATTTTATCCCATACTAACTGGGCTTCCTTAGTATAATCTCCCACCACTTCTCTTGCAGCCTTCTCTAGAATATCCTTAGTTTTTTGGTAGTCACAACCATATTTAATGGGAATTTTAATCTCGTCCCAAAGAAATGGAAAGTCTGCTGAATAATTAAACACCGGTTCACTAAATACAAAGCTATTTGCAACTCTTACAAGCCTACCATTATAAAGGTCAGCATCCACCCATTGTCCAACTTCCATAATAGTGGTTCTTAAAACACCAATATCTATAACATCACCTTTTATTCCACCAAGTTGAACTCTATCCCCTGTATTATAAAAGTTCCCAAAAAGAATACCTAACCAACCAGCTACACTTACAATAACTTCTCTTAAAGCAAAAGTAATTCCAGCTCCAGCTAGTCCAAGAGTTATAGGTATTCCTCTAAGTCTATCATTAAATACAACTCCTAATAGAAATATTATTAAAATATATCCAACTAAATTTATTACCTTATTGGTCATATACCAATTTTCAGTTTTAATGTATCCAGATAGTCTATTTTTTGCAATTTTTAAAATGGCTATAATAATTAAAATACTTATAAAAGCTATTATAAATTTTCTGGTTAATTCATTATGAACAAATCGTTGAACAAAATCATCCATTGATACACCTCCCTAATCTTATATACACTATACCCAAGATAGATATAAAAAAATCTTTTATCATTAATATCAATCAGTTTGTTTAATCCATATTGATGTTATAATAGTAGTAAGAATAATCTAATAAAGGAGGTGTTTTAAATTAAAATTGGTGAAAAGTTAAAAAGGGCTAATCTTTTATTAATATTTAAGGCAGGAATAGGTTCCGCATTAGCCATATTTATTGCAACAAAACTTGACTTAATATATAGTGTGTCTGCTGGAATAATAACCTTATTAACTATTCAAAACACTAAAAAAGAAACAATATACATAGCATTAAGGAGAATCTATGCCTTTGTATTAGCAATAGCTTTGGCATCATTAGTTTTTTCTTTTTTAGGATATAGAATTTTTGCCTTTGGGGTCTTTATATTTATCTTTGTTGGAGTGGCTAATATATTAAATTTACAAGTTGGGATAACAATGAATTCAGTATTAATAACTCATTTTTTAGTAGAGAAGAATATGGACCCCTATTTAATCGTAAATGAAGCCTCATTATTAATTATTGGAATGAGTATAGGAGTATTAGTAAATTTAATTATGCCTAATAATGCTGAGAAAATAAAGAAAAATCAAAAAAATGTTGAAGATAGAATGAGAGAGGCTTTAAGTTGTATGGCAAAGATGTTACAGGGTGAACAGGATTGTGCCTATGTTAGAGGACAAAATGATGCATTTGATTTATTGAATTTAAATCAAGTCATTGATAATTTTCTAGATAAAGCCTATGAAGAAGCTGATAATACACTTTTAAGAGAGACCAAATATAGAATATCTTATTTAGAAATGAGAAAGCATCAAGTATCCATACTGGAAGATATAAGAGAAAATATGAATGAAATACACGATGTAATACCAGAATCTATAAAAGTCTCTAATTATATTAATAAGGTTAGTCTAGAATTTACAGAGAGCAATAATGTAAAAGATTTATTAAAAGAACTCAATGATCTATTTGAGTTTTTTAGAAATGAAGAACTACCCATTACTAGGGAAGAGTTTGAAAATAGAGCAATATTATTTAATATCTTAAAGGATTTAGAAAAGTTTTTAAATGTGAAAAAAAGATTTGTCAAAAAATATTAATCAGAACCAAATGGAGGTAAAGATGAATAAAAAAATAGTTTCCATGTTAATACTCCCATTAATAGTCTTAATAATGAAACCTTTTAATTTGGATTTAAATCAAGCAATTGTGTTATCAGCACTTATATTAACAATTACAAGTTGGGCAATAGGAAAACCCAATAAAATACTAACCTCCCTATTTTTATTAGGAGTATTTTTAATATTTGGCAATACTCCAGCTAAAAGAGTATTATCCTTTCCAATTTCTTCTAGTTTTTTATTGATTATATTTTCCTTTGTATTTTCACAGGGAATCATAAACAGTAAACTAGCAAAGAAAATGTTTTTACCATTAATATCTAAATATGGGAAAACAGCTTATCAGTTTATATTTACAATGGTGATTACAACTATAATACTAGTATTTACAATTCCACAGCCATATTCACGGGTTATTTTGATTTCAATGATATATTTAGAATATTTTAAAAGTATAGATTTAGATAAGGAGACAAGAGAAGTTTTAATGTTTGGCATGTTTGCAACTAATATTATTGTACATGTTCTATTTAAAAGGGGAGATATAGTCTTAAATAATGGAATATTAGCAGTGGCAAATGTTCAAATGACAGAATTAGAATGGATGAAAATATTAGGACCACCAGGTATAGGATTATTGATTTTAGGAATAGCTACATTTATAATAGTTTTTAGAAAAGAACTAAAAGGATATAAAAATCTAAATATATTAGAGGAAAAGATAAATCTAAATCGGGGAGATAAAATTAATCTAGCATTAATAATGAGTATAATACTACTTTGGGCAACTGAAAGCATACACAATATTAATGGTGCAATAGTAGTTTTTATTGGTTTAATAATTATGAACTTCAGAAGAATTATCAATATAAGCGATTTTAAATCTGTAAATTTAGAAGTATTAGTTTTTTTAACGGCAGCCTTCTCAATAGGTGGTGTAATGGAAGGAAGTGGAATAGCTGATAAGATATTTGGTCAATTTACAGGATATCTACCAGATACATTTTCTTATAAATTTATACTAATGGTGTCAATTGGAACAATGATTCTTCATATGGTATTGGGAAGTAGCTTAACAACTATTTCAGTTGCAATACCAAGTTTTTTAACATTAGCAGGTGGAAGTGTAGAGCCTAAATTTATAATGTTAATAGTATTTCTAAGCGTTTTAACTCAATATTTACTACCATTCCATAATTCACTTTTAGTAATGGGAGTGGGAAATAATTATTTTGGGAATAAAACTGTATTTAAATTTGGAATTATGACAATACCATTAACACTAATAGGAATATTCCTACTGTTTGTTCCTTGGTGGAAACTAATTGGATTAATTTAAAAAATGACATTTAGCAGATATTTATAATATTCAGATAAATGAATCAAAAAGCTTGACAAAATATAAATTAATATGGTAGTATGGTGACAAGGTAGAAATGAATGCAAAATAGTTTTGGAAGGAAATTACATACTTAATAAGTATTGTACTTTATGGGTACTATTGAATAGGTTATCTACATATTAACAATGAAGAACCTATACAATAACTAAGTAATTAATTAAATTCTAAAAATTATATCCGCATTCATGTAGGAGTTTTAAAATAAAAAATAAAAAAATAAGATTCCTACATATACAATAAAATCATAGGAGGATTAAGATGAAGAAAAATTTAAAGTTATTAGCATTAGGTCTTGTAATGATCTTAGCATTATCATCTTTAGTAGCATGTGGTATGGATAAACCAGAAGCACCAGAAGTACCAGCGGATGGTGAAGAAGTAGATGAAACAGGTTCTGACGATGCAGAAATAACATTTGTTTATGCAGAAGTTAACTCACCAGAGACAATAGTAGGTCAAATGGGTCTTAAATTTAAAGAGAAAGTTGAAGAGCTTTCAGAAGGTAAAATTAAAATTGATATCCAAGCAAATGGTGTATTAGGATCAGAAAACGATGTTTTAGACAGTATGTTAGGTGGCGGTGGAACAATCGATATGGCTCGTATATCAGCTTACCAACTTACAACATATGGTGGAGCAAAGTCAAAATTGCTTTCAATTCCATTTACATTTGTAGATCGTGATCATTTCTGGAGCTTTGCTTCTTCAGACTTAGCTAAAGAATTTTTATTAGAGCCACATGATAATGGTAGTGGAGTTAGAGGATTATTCTACGGTGAAGAAGGATTCCGTCATTTCTTTACAGTTGATCCAGTTGAAGAGATAGCAGATTTAAAAGGATTAAAACTTAGAGTTTCAAATGACCCAATAATGACAGGAATGGTTGAAGGATTAGGTGCATCACCAACAGTAATAGCATTTACTGAACTTTATTCAGCACTTCAAACAGGAGTAGTTGACGGTGCAGAGCAACCAATCACTAACTATCAATCAAACGCATTCCCAGAAGTTGCACCAAATATGATTTTAAACGGTCATACACTTGGAGCAGTTCAAGTAATAATAACTGATGATGCATGGGATAAGTTAACAGAAGAACAACAAGATATCTTTATGCAGGCTGCAGCATATACAGAAGAATTCAACAAAGAAATATCAGAAGAAAATGAAAATAGAGTACTTGAAGAACTTAAAGCAGAAGGTGTAAATATCGTTGATGTTGATGACATAACACCTTGGCAAGACGCTACAAAGGATATAATAGAAGAATCAACTAAAGGTAATGAAGAGTTATACCAACAAATATTAGATTTTGCTAACTAAATAGTCTTTTAAGTAATTTAAGGCACAGAGGCAAATTGCCTTTGTGTCTTAATTTTTAAGGAGGTTGAATATGGAGAAAATTTTTGATGTTATTGATAGTATGGAACCTATCTATGATTCATTTTATAAATTTATTTTGTTTCTATGTAAGTCATTATTAATAATAGATATTTTGATTACAGTAATGGCTGTTACTGGAAGATATGTATCATTTGTACCAGATCCTCCATGGACAGAGGAAATAGTTTTAACATGTATGGCATATATGGCAGTTCTTTCTGCAGCGCTTGCTATTAGAAAAAGATCTCATATACGTATGACAGCATTTGATGATATATTACCAGAAAAAGTGGTAATTATTTCAGATATAGTATCAGATATAGCAGTATTAGGATTGGCACTAGTAATGATAATTGTAGGATGGAAATATGCAGTGCAAATTGGAGCTAGAGGGGCATATGTTAGTTTACCTAATGTATCAAGATTTTGGAAGTATTTCCCAATTCCATTAGCAGGAGTAGCAATGTTTATTTTTCAAATAGAAATTTTACTTAAGGATTTTAGAAGATTACTGATTAAAGAAAAGCAGGAGGAGGCATAATATGACTGTACAAGGTGTAGCAACATTAATTTTATTGGGTAGTTTCTTTTTAATGATACTTTTAAGATTCCCAATAGCATATGCAGTAGCACTTTCCTCAATATTTACGCTTATGTATCAGGGTTTACCATTAAGTACAGTAGTTCAACAAATGGTAAAGGGTATAAGTTCATTTAGTCTTATGGCAGTTCCTTTCTTTATAGTAATGGGTGTGCTCATGGGAAGTGGAGGAATTTCAGAGAAATTAATAGAACTGGCAAATTCAATGGTAGGCTGGATGCGTGGAGGTATGGCTATGGTAAATATAGTAGCATCGTACTTTTTCGGAGGAATATCTGGTTCAGCAGCAGCGGATACAGCATCATTAGGAAGTATATTAATACCTATGATGGTTGACCAGGGATATGACGCAGATTTCTCAGCAGCAGTTACAATAACATCCTCAGTAGAAGGATTATTGGTACCACCAAGTCATAATATGGTTATTTACGCAACAACTGCAGGAGGAATATCAGTAGGAAGCTTATTTTTAGCAGGATATTTACCAGGTGCATTATTAGCAGTATCTTTAATGATCGGTTCATACATAATTTCAGTTAAAAGAAATTACCCTAAGGGTGAGGCTTTTAGTATAGGAAATTTATTTAAGCAATTAAGAGTTTCTTTTTGGGCACTGGCAGCTGTATTAATAGTTGTAGTAGGTGTTGTAGGGGGAGCTTTCACAGCAACAGAATCAGCAGCAGTAGCTGTAATATACAGTTTGATCGTAAGTATATATATATATAAAGGTTTAGATTGGAAAGGTGTTTGGACGGCATTAGAAGCCTGTGTTGATACATTGGCAATAGTGTTAATATTGATTTCAACATCAAGTATTTTTGGTTATTTATTAACAACATTACATGTACCAACAAAAGCAGCTAACGCAATCATAAGTCTGACTGACAATCCAATAATATTAGCATTACTTTTAAATGTAATATTATTAATATTAGGAGCAATAATGGATATGGCACCAATAATATTAATTGCAACGCCAATATTATTACCAATAGCAACATCAATTGGAATACATCCTATTCAATTTGGAATTATGCTTATATTAAATTGTGGTATAGGTCTTTTAACACCACCAGTAGGATCAGTATTATTTATTGGATCAGCAGTTAGTGGAGTATCAATGGAAAGACTTGTAAAAGCAACATTGCCATTTTACTTGTCAATGATTGTTACACTTTTAATGGTAACATTTATTCCAGCGATTAGTATGCTTTTACCAACAGTATTTGGGTAAAAGATGAAATATAAATTTGACTATAAAATATCAGCATTGGATCTTTGGAAACTGGCAATGTATGGAATCTATGGCTCAATGATAGGAGTGACAAATATTATATTTACAATATCAATGATTGCATTGAGTATAAAGTTTTGGAATCAAGTAAATATATTATTAAAAACACTTTTGACAATTGGTGTCTTATTATTTATAATAATTCAGCCTATGGCTGTCTATATTAAATCTAAAAAACAGGTAAAATCTTTTCCAATAGATATGACAATTAATTTTAATGATAAGGGGATTTATATAAGGGATTCAAATCAAGATTTAGAATTCAAATGGAAAGATATAAGGGAAGTAGTTAATAAGCCAAGTATGATCATAATATTTACAAAGACAAAACACGGTTTTATAGTAACAGATGAAATGATTGGAGACAAAAAAGAAGACTTTTATAAATATTTAATTGAAAAAATTTAAAATGTTAAATAAGAATCAAATTAATGGAATGCGAATCTAGAGTATAATGCTAGTATATTAATTTTGATGATTTATAGATAAAATTAAATTACAATTTTAATAGGAGGTTTTTATACAGTGATAAAAGTAGATAATGTAAAGTACACAAATGTAAGAGAGCCGTTCATAGGATTACCACAGGAAACACCAGTAATACCAGATGAGGTTTACGAAGGAAGACTGGAAAAAGTTCTTGATGGAATGAAATCAAAAGATTTAGACTATATTTTGGTATATGCAGATAGAGAGCATTATGGAAATTTTGATTATTTAGCTGGTTTTGGTCCTCGTTTTGAAGAGGCAGTTCTAGTTCTAGATAAAGAAGGAAAAATGCAGTTGTTATTAGGAAATGAATGTTTAAGTATGTATAAACACAGTCGTATTCCAGCAGAAGGAATACTATATCAAACACTTTCACTTCCAAACCAACCTATGGATGACCATAGATTAATAGAAGATATTTTAGAAGAGATAGGACTAAAAGATTCTGATAAAGTTGGTATGGTAGGATGGAAGCTTATGTATCCAGTATTTGGAACGGAATATGTTTATGATGTACCATCATTTATAGTAGACGGAACTAAAAAAGTTGTAGGAGATAAAAATGTTGTTAATGCAACAGATATCTTTATACATCCTGAATATGGAGCAAGAGTAATTAATACTGCAGATGAGATAGCATACTTTGAATTTGGAGCAGCATATGCTTCAGATGCTGTTCAACAAATGTTATTAAATATGAGAACAGGGTTAACTGAAATAGAAGTATCACAATTTGGAACAGCAGGTTCATTACCAACATCATGTTTTCCAAAAGTACTTTCTGGTCATAGAATAGACTTAAATATGGTAAGTCCAGTAACTAATGAATTAAAATTAGGAGATAGATTCCAAGCAACAATGGGATTAATTGGTGGACAGACTAATCGTAGAGGTTTCTTAGCATATGAAGAAGAAGATCTAGCTGAAGAATCTAGAGACTGGTTAGAGAAATATGCAAAACCATATTTTGCTGTAGCAGCAAATTGGTATGAAACAATAGCAATAGATTTAGAAGGTGGAGACATGTATGACATGGTAGAATCAACTTATCCACAAGAAAAACATGGATGGTGGTTAAACCCTGGACATCTTATAGCAATAGAAGAGTGGATGTCATCCCCAATTTATAAGGATTCAGAAATAACAGTTAAAAGTGGAATGTGTTTCCAAATGGATATAATTCCTTTCGTTGAATCTAAATATGCAGCACCAGACTTTGAAGATGGTTTAGCAATTGCAGATGCAGATTTACGTGCAGAATTAGAAGAAAAATATCCAGAAGTATACTCTCGTATACAAGCAAGAAGAGACTTCATGATAAATGAATTAAATATTCAATTAAAACCTGAAGTTCTACCACTTTCAAACATAGCAGGATTATACCGTCCTTATATGTTAAATAAAGATAAAGCATTTGTAGTAGAGAGATAATAGATAAAAATAAATCCTAGTTAATCGTATCTTGGTTAACTAGGATTTTTTATAAGAATTTGTAATAGAGTTGTAAATTATTATCCATATTTTTATGTTAATCTAGATAATAGAGGGGGAAAGAAATGAAAAAAATAATTAGTAGTTTTTTGGTAGTATTATTCTTATTAACTAGTTCAGCATTTGCAGAATCAGATGGAATTAGATTGGAATTAGAACTGGAAACAATTGAAGGTATAAAAATGATTCCAGTTAGAGAAGTATTTGAAGCAATGGATTTAAGTGTTCAATGGATTAGTGATACAAGAACCGTATCAGCAACAGATGAGGATCATTTAATTGAATTTAAAATTGATTCTTTGCAGGCAAGGAGAAATGGTGAGAAGGTTCAACTTGATTTTCCAGCAAAAATTGTAAATAGTAGAACTTTTATAACAAAAAATTCTATTGAGAAATTAATTAATAGAGAGACAAATTGGGATAAAGATTCTAAAACTCTGTTAATAAAAAATAAAAAAGAGAATGATTTTAAAGATACTTTGACTTATTCAAATTTAGTAGATGAAAAAACTCAAGAAGAAATGAGAAATACAATGGAAAAATCTGGAATACAAAAAGATAGCCTAGACTTGTTCTTTGAAGAAGTTAATGAATTTAATAGAATAGTTGAGAATAAGAGCTTGGTT
>JARIDA010000040.1 GCA_029257065.1 Tissierellaceae bacterium
TTTCTCTCCTTAGAAGTTCCCCCATAATCCCACAATCTAAAGGTTAGGTCGTGCTTTAAAGACTTTAGTTGAAGCTTAATGTTAGGATATAATTCTATCGGCTCTTTAAATACATAATAAATATGCAAACCTGTTCCAGACATAACTATAAAGGTTGGATTAGGTAGTGATCTATAAGCTTCTGGCTCTCTACCTAATCTAGCTCTTAGGTTAAATAGTTCATCTTCTCCTACTGCATCTAAATCAAATACTAAAGCATTCATCTTATGAGCCTTTTTCAGCCTATTAACTTTTCCCATATAAGATAGTCCTGAACATAGAGTTTTCGGATTCTCTTCTACATAATCCATATAATCTTCTTCCCAAGTATCTTTAAGCATTATCCTTCTCTTATAAGTTCTCTTAGGGTGCTTATCTTCTTCATCATGATATAGAAATATTGCATTAGATTTAGAGTAATCTCCTGATAACTCTCCCTGCTTCTGATTATTAGGAAATATATACTTATAAAATTCATATCCATCTATCTCATCATAGTTACTAGATAAGGTATTATATATTCTCCAATAATTCCCTTCCTTGTCTTTTATAAAATCTGCCATATATCTCACTCCTTTCTTCTCCTAGATCTAGCTCTCTCTAAATCTATCTATTATTCTTATATATAATTTGTAATTTAACTCTCTGCTTTCCCTAAAACCATAAACCCCTATAACCCTTTAAGGAGACATTAGATTATCAATAGAATTATGAACACTTTTAGTATAACACATATATATCTATAAATCTAACTCTCTGTTTCTCCCTAAAACCATAAAACCTATAACCCTTTAAGGCGACATTATATTATCAATATATTTAATTGAACACTTTTAGTATGGCTATTTATTAGTTTATGAATATATCCTATAATCCCTTTTAAATTTAATTAAACCCTTTTATTACAGCTTTAATTGGTCTGCCTTAGTATTTATATGGCTAGTATTCTAAAAGTCCTTAGAAGCCATTTTAAAGCCTTGAAAGTTTAACATATCTAGTTCTTCTTGCTATTTTAAAACTAGCTATCAAGGATAGATATTTTTTAGTTCTAGAGCTTTTACTCAACTCTTATTAAGCTTTATTAGTTCTTCACTAGGATTTGTACACTAAATAAGCTAAAAGTCTTTAGAAGCCATTTTAAAGCCTTTGTAATTCTATTCAGTTAGATTCTAATTATTTCTAGATGATCTAACTTAGTTTTACAAAAACAAACAAAATATGACACTATGACAAATTCATTTTTAACTTTTCTTATATTATTTTTCTCTTTCCGAGCAATTAACCATGATAGGCAACCTAGACTATGAATTATATAAGCTTCTGCTAGTATAGATGTATAGATAGATTAATAACTCTCTTATAGCCTTTTACGTTTTTTACTTTCGATAGATTTTAATTCATTATTTTTGCTAATTCGTTATAAATATATAGTGTTTTTACAATTTTCTTAACTTGTAGTACAATGTATTACAAGGAGGGATTAATATGAGCTCAATAACTTTAAGAATAGACGACGATGATAACAAATTAATCAGAGATTATGCTAAAATTAAAAATATTACTATTTCTGAACTAATGAGACAATCAGTATTAGAAAAAATAGAAGATGAAATCGACTTGAAAATATACAATCAGGCGATGATAGAACATAAAGAAGATCCTCAAGAAATAAGTTTCGATGAAATGATGACTGAATTGGGATTCAATGAGTAATAAATATCAGGTCAAATTGGGAAATAAGGCTCAAAAAAGTTTTAAAAAAATGGATCCAAACAACGCTAAAACTATAATGGCCTGGATAAAGAAAAATTTAGTGAATTGTGAGGATCCTTATATCTATGGAAAATCTCTAAAGGGAAATTTAAAAGAAAGTTGGAGATATAGAATAGGCGATTATAGGATAATTTGTAATATAGATGATGAGAAAGCCTTGATATTGATTTTAGAAGTTGGCCATAGAAGAGATATATATATATAAATATGATCTTATTTTATTTTTAATATTAAATTAAAAGAATTAATAGAAAGGGTGATATAATTGAACATCGATTCTAGAAAAAAATTAGATGCTTTGAAATACGGAGAAATACATATGTATTACCCTTTTAAATTTTATACTGAAATAGATATAGAGCAAATTTATGAGAGGATAAAAAAAAGTGATATTTTCTTTTCAGAGGATCATGAAAAAACTATTTTAGCCGCTTCTAAAAAGGAAACAGTAGAAATTATCTCTGATCTTACTAATGAAGACGATTTTCCTTTAGATTTTAATTTAGAATCTATGGATGAGGAAGATTTTTCTAATAACAATGAATTTAAATACAAAATAGATGAAGGAGATCTTACGTTTTCAATAGGAGGTTATGAAGATTTTATAAATTTGAATTATGAAAATAATGAATTGAACAATTTTTACAATATACAAGAACGCCTAAATAATGAATTTAATAGGTCAAAAGATATATATGGATTTAATTTTACTCATTCTCATAAAAAATATCTTTTATTGCCATGTAAAGTGAAATTACATAACAATGAAACTGTTTGGCTCAATTGTTTGGTATATATATTTGCTAATAATATGGGTATCTTGAAGCTTGAACTTCCCTTAGTAAATACTGATATTACACCACTTCAAAAAAATAATTTGAGTTTATACATAAAAGAAATTAAAAATAATTGGATTGATAAATTTTCAACTTTAACTGATCTTGATGATGTAGCATCTACTTATATTAATATTATATCTAAAAATTTAAAAGTTGATACAATTAAATATAATGATAATATCAATCATATTATATTCTCTGATTTTGAAGGGTTACCAAACAATATAAATTCTATACCAAATAAAATCCAAGAAAACATTTATAGTATTGTATCTGCACCATTACCACAAATAAAAAATATTTCATATAAATCAGAAGCTAGGGAACATTTGCAAGACTATAGTTGGAAAACAAAAACTACACAGACAATACTTAAGACAACTGGAGGAGCTTTAAGTATTATTGATAAAAATTATATCAACGAGATAACCAAAATATATAAAAAAGAATATAATGTTTTAGAACTGGAAGATCGTGATTATAATAATATCAATGAGATTACTGCTAAAAATATAAGTTTTGATACTGAGTTTGCTTTGTTAATAGTAATTTTTAAAAAAATGATTAGTGCTGATTACTACATCAGTAAAATAAATTCTTTAAAAGATATGTTTGCATTAAACAATGAATATTATAGGAATATTATATTTATTAATGAAATGCAAGAAGAATGTTATGGCTCTGTAACTGAACAAGTCTCGAACTTTGAAGATAAAATGCCTTTTTATTTAAAAAAAGAAATAACTAATAATAAATCTATTGCCTTAGATAAACTTTTAGTACAGTATAAACAAAAAAAAGAAGCTGAACTTCAAGATTTTGTAACTATATTTGGTTTAATTATATCGATATTATTTGGTTTACCAGCAATTAATGAAACATTAATTCTTATCAGGAAAGTCCTTTATTTTATCCCTAATTTTTTTTCACATATTCGATTATATCATCTAAGTTTTATTATTTGGTTTTTATGTAATTTAACAATAATATATAAGTTTTTTGATAATAAAAGATATTATACCTAACAATTATAAAGTAAATTAATTAATATAAATCTATGATTTAAATACGACTAATACCGCTATGATTGGTAGTATGAATCATACTATCTCCATTAGTACAAAATAGTTCTTTTATATCAATCACCTACTTTCCACTTTTTTTTCCAAATTTTGCATAATTTTCATGAGAATTTTCCAAGTACTTTTTAGAATGAAAAATACTTTTCTCTTGTCGCTTTGGATCTGTTATGTATTTAGAACGACCAACAATATTACCTAATTTTATTTGTAGGGCGAATGCTTTTGCCATTTTTCTATCTCCTTTTTTTTTCAAATTAGCCACTTAGAAAAAATGGCGTACTTTGGCTCAATGCAATTGCGAAATGTCTTGCAACCCTTATGGTTTACCTTAAGGGTGTATTTCGCTTTCCTTATGGAAAGAAACCCCTTTTAGAGAGGTTTTATTTTAAATTGTTTATCCATTTTAGTCTATGACTTAAAAATAAAATCAGAAATTTATTAAATTCGATTATATCTAATTTCCTAGTATTGTTCCATTTAAATATTTTCAAATCATAAAAAAAACTATATGTTTTTTCATCTTTTAATAATTCTATTATAAGTTCATTCTTAGCTCTTTTTTTTCCAGAAGAATCATCATTTTCAATAATACTTTTAACTATTCCCATTAAGGAATCTACAATTTCAAGTCCTATTATTTTATTTTTTGATTTGTATTTAGAAGATGTTATCTTATAATTCTCCCCTCTATATGTTGATTGTACATTTAGTCTTTCTGTTATTTTTTCAGTTAACCCTATCTGTCTATATACACTATCATCTTCTATATAAATGGAAGCACTAATTGAGGTGTAATCATGATAGAATCTTAGTAACCCATAAAATATTCTTTCAGGAAATTTTGAATATATCATATTTCTGATTCTTTTTTCTTCTAAATTTGGATCAATTATTTTATCATAAATAATTATATTAAGATCTATTAAATCTTTGTAAACCATTAAGTCTTGTATTACATTAATTATTCTTTCTTTCTCTTTGAAATCTCCTCCATAAGAAGTCCAATGCATTTTATATTTGCCACTTAATAATAAATCATTATATGATTTAATTTTCTCAGAGTTAAATATAACTTCTGGAACCATTAGCCCCCCTATTAGATTTAGTACTTCATTATTTTTTCCACTTTCATCAAAAAATAATAATACTTCATTTTTTGTTTTATTGTTTTTAGACATTATTTTCTCCTTTAAAATCTAATTATTCTATATTTTGATCAGATATCGCTTTGACCATATTTAATATATATGGTATAATATTATTATATAGAGGATAACTTACTCATGGTATCTTACATGACATAGTTGTCTAGATAAATTATTATCCATGATATTCTACATGAGGAAAATTTATCGATTATTTTGAATATAATATATAAAAGATAAAATAAAGCGATATCATTTAATTGGTGTCGCTTTATTTTTATTGCAAATATCTATATACTGTCGTACGACTAATCCCTAAGTTTCTAGCTATTTCTGTTGGGTTATGATCAGGGTTTTTCTCTATATATTCTTTTACAAGATTTTCTTTTGTTCCACTTCCTTTAGGCCTACCATTTCCTTTTCTCCAATCAGGGTTATATATTTCTTGTAAAGCTCTAGCACCCTTTAAGTGCTCTTTTTGTTTTCTATAATTTCTTTTATT
>JARIDA010000060.1 GCA_029257065.1 Tissierellaceae bacterium
ATAATTGAATAAGGAGAGGTACCGAAGTGGTCATAACGGGGCGGTCTTGAAAACCGTTAGGGCTAACGCCCACGGGGGTTCGAATCCCTCCCTCTCCGCCAAATTATTTAAAAAATGACATGGAGAAGTACTCAAGCGGCTGAAGAGGCTCCCCTGCTAAGGGTGTAGGTCCCAATTACGGGGCGCGAGGGTTCAAATCCCTCCTTCTCCGCCATTTTAATAATTATAGGGGCCTTTAGCTCAGTTGGTTAGAGCGCCCGGCTCATAACCGGTAGGTCTGGGGTTCGAGTCCCTGAAGGCCCACCATTATATAGATGGTAAACTCTATAATTAAAGAAGTAGTAAAGTAAAATAGTCTGCCCAAATAGCTCAGTCGGTAGAGCAATAGACTGAAAATCTATGTGTCGCTGGTTCGATTCCGGCTTTGGGCACCAAATTTATAAATGGTAATATTAAATATAAAGGGATGTAGTTCAGTGGGAGAACGTCGGTCTCCAAAACCGAATGTCGTGGGTTCGAATCCTGCCATCCCTGCCATTTAAACATATAATGGGCCTGTAGCTCAGCTGGTTAGAGCGCACGCCTGATAAGCGTGAGGTCGGTGGTTCGAGTCCACCTAGGCCCACCATTATAAATTCACTAAAAAAAGTAATGGGCCTTTAGCTCAGTTGGTTAGAGCGCCCGGCTCATAACCGGTAGGTCTGGGGTTCGAGTCCCTGAAGGCCCACCATTACACAATAAATAAGCCTGGATTAGATAAAAATCTAGGCTTTAATTAGGCCCCATGGTCAAGCGGTTAAGACATCGCCCTTTCACGGCGGTAACCCGGGTTCGAGTCCCGGTGGGGTCACCAATTTTTAAATTTAATAAATTAGGGCGCATAGCTCAGCTGGGAGAGCACCTGCCTTACAAGCAGGGGGTCATAGGTTCAAGTCCTATTGCGCCCACCATTTATATTCAAAGAATTATAAGGTCACTTATGTTGTAGAGAATCAAACTTTAAACACAAGCTGGCGTAGCTCAATTGGCAGAGCAATTGACTTGTAATCAATAGGTTGGGGGTTCAATTCCTCTCGCCAGCTCCAAATTAAAATATAAGCACCTGTAGCTCAGTAGGATAGAGCAATGGACTTCTAATCCATGCGCCGGGGGTTCGAATCCTCCCAGGTGCGCCATTAAATTAATTGTTGGGGTGTAGCCAAGTCGGTAAGGCACCAGACTTTGACTCTGGCATTTCACAGGTTCGAGTCCTGTCACCCCAGCCATTAAACTAGTTAAATATAAGCAATGAAATATATTATCATTAGCTCAGTTGGTATAAGTAGAGAACCAGATTTATGAATTTAAAATCTGTGTGAATCACTTAGTCTTTTGGCTAAATAGGAAATCAAGTTAATTAGCAGTAAACAATAAAATACATGACCCATTAGCTCAGTTGGTAGAGCACTTGACTTTTAATCAAGGAGTCCCGCGTTCGAGTCGCGGATGGGTCACCAAGAAAAAACCTAAATCTTTTGATAGATTTAGGTTTTTTTATTATGTTAAATTTTTATTAAATTAGAAAATAGTAGTTTAATATTATTTAAAATAAGATTACTATCTACTGAAATTAGAAAAATATTACTAGGAATAGAATAAAGCTTACTATAAGAACAGCTTATATCTAAAAAATCAAACTGATGTAAGTCAATATAAGATGCAATTATTCCTTCTTCAATAAAACCTCTAGAAATATTTAACTGGAAATCGAAGTGATTTCTATTAGTTGTAATAATATTATAATTCATTTGATAAATTTTAATATCAAATGGAATATAAGGTTCTATAGATCCATTAAATTTAAGAAGATTTTTTTCAAGCGAAAGATTATCTATTATAAATCTATGAGTTTCATCAGAATTTTTTATATTTATAGATTTTTTAGAATTTAAAACATCTAAGATTGTTATGACATCCAGCATATATACTAGATCATCATGATTATGTTTTAATACTTTTGATTTAAGATTAGCATCCTTAGACTTTATATAATTCTTATAAAAAGATATACATTGAAAACCTGTATATAGATCTTCTCTATAGAATCCTAAATATTCCTCTATTGTTTTTAGTTTTAAATTTTCTAAATCCAAAAAAATTTTATTTTGTCTAATTATTCTATAAAGATCAAAAGATTTATCCATATCTATACTTTTGTTGCTGCCTAATAATTTTAATCTATGATTTATAAATGGTAAATCAAAAGAATCACCATTATAGTTTATTATATTATCAAATAGACTTATGTCATCTATAAATGTATTTAACAAATTCAACTCTTGGTCGATAGAGTTTGCAAAGTATTGTTTTAAAATCCATTTATTATCTTTTTTATTGAAAAATAATATACCTATTAAATAAATCATATTTCTATTTCTAGAAAGTCCTGTAGTCTCTATATCTAAAAAACAAGAATTACCTTTAATATAGTTCTCTAATTCTAATGAATGTTCAATTTTATTAATAATTACTTCCATATAATTCACCCTTACTATTGAATATGTTATAATGAGTTAGTACTCTTAATTATATAATAAAAAAAGGATTAAAGACAGTTAACTATTAATAAGGAGGATATAATGACTAATAAGATTAAAGAATTAAAAACTTTAGCGGATAAAGAATTAGAAGAAAAAATAATCAATTTAAATAGAGAACAATTGTCTGTAATAAAAAAATCAAGCTATTTCAATGCTATATATTCAATGAATATAATTAAAGATAATTGGATGGATAATACAAAATTTCCAAAAGATAACTATGGGGATGAAGGAAAAGAGCTAAATAATTATATATTAGAAATATGTGACTTAATAAAAAATCCAAATAAAAAGAAAGTATTGGATATTAGAGGACAATTGACAAAAAAGAAAAATATAATAGAAGGATATCTAATAGAAATAGATTATTTAAGTAAGTTAATAGATGAATATGGAATCTTATTACTTTCGGATACTAGAGAATTTGGTCATTTTCATAAGGAAAGTGTGGATGAAGCAATAGATAGTATTCATAAAGTACTTTATGAATCACAGAAAGATCATAATAAATATATGTTTATTATTTCGGAAATAGTAAATATATTGCCAATGCGACTTGTAAAACAAAATTATTATAGCATATTAGAAAATACTATTAAAAGAAATTTTATTAATCGGAATAAAATGTATATAGACACTAAAATAGATGACTATAAAAGAAATTTTGATAGCTCGGTAAGAGAAGGATATGGAATAGATTTTGATTTTTATTTTATGGAAATACATAAAATAAAAAGGCAGGACTTAAAGAATAAGACTCTAGATGAACTATCTGTATATATTGAAAAAATATTGGAATTGACGGAGGAACTTGATGGATTAAAAGAAATTATAGATACTCTTGGAATGATATTAAATATGTTGATTGTAATAGACCTATTAAAAGATATAGAAATTGATATGAGTAAACTGATTGAAGAATGGAATGATAGTTATCAATCTAAAGATGAGTTAACAATATCTAAATTCAATGAATTCGTAGAAAAAGAATTACAAAATATTGAATATGAATTACAAAAAGATGTATCTTACTATGGGGAGCTAACAGTAGAAGCATCAAGAAGAGAAGATCTAAATAATGATTTGTTGGATGAGGAATTAATAAAAACAAGACAAGTATTGTCCTATTATAATGATTTAAGTTTTTCAAGTAAAGATATATTAGAGGATTTTGATACGGAATTAGTTGAAGAGTCGTATATTAAAAACTCTATAGAATCACTATTTGACTATATGAATAGATCTATGGATAATATGGAAAATAGGGAAAGAAAAATCAGAATGAAAAATATTTTATCCATATTAGAATTACCTTTTGAAAATATAAAAGAATTTACTGGATATCTAAGATATGCTTTAGATAGTAGAGTTGTAGATGTTAAAGTAATTAATTTTAAAATTAATCAAATAATGTATTTTTTAAATGAAGTTAAGGATAAATAGATTCTATAGATTAGAAAGGAAAAAATATGATATATTTAGATAATTGTTCTACTACTAAAATAAGAGATGAGGTAATGGAAAAGTTTATAAAATCTTTAAAAGATGATTTTGCCAATCCTTCATCTCTACATAGTATAGGATTTGAAGTAGAAAAAAAGATAGATAAAGCAAGAGGATATATTGGCAACTATTTAAAAGTGGATAGGGATGAAATTTATTTTACATCTGGTGGAACTGAAAGTAATAATTTAGCAATATCTTCAGTTATAAATAAATTTAAAAATAGAGGTAAACATATAATAACATCCTGCATAGAACATCCATCTGTATTAAATAAATTTAAACATTTAGAGTCCATTGGATTTGATGTGAGTTATATTGATGTTAATAATGA
>JARIDA010000079.1 GCA_029257065.1 Tissierellaceae bacterium
TATTTATTTTCGCTTTCAATATATTTTATTGCCACACTTGCCAATGAGTTCAATTTAAAACCTCCTTTCTAAAACTATACCATAAATAAAGTAGTTAGTTGGAGAATAGAAAGTATTATTTATAATTAGAAATATAAAATGATATACTAGAGATGATTAATAGTTGAAAGGAGAATATATTATGATTACAGGGATTATACTTGCATCAGGTTTTTCAAGGAGAATGGGCAAAGATAAATTGTTGATGGAGTTTAATGGGAAAAAGCTTTTGGAATGGACTTTAATTGCTGCAAAAGAATCTTCTCTTAGTAGCATAATTCTAGTTTATAGAAAAGAAGAGATTAGGCAATTAGGAGAAGAGTATGGGATGAAAACTATAAAAAACTCCTTGTCTGAATTAGGTCAATCAGAATCTTTAAAGGCAGGGGTTAGAGAGAGTTCTCCTGAAGATTCTTATATGTTTTTACTGGGAGATCAACCCTTTGTAGATAGCCAGTTAATTGATAGATTAATCCGTATACATAAAGAAAATCCAGAATCCATTATAATTCCAAGTTATAATGGGAAAAATGCTCCACCCACTATTATTCCAAAGAAATATAGGGAGGAACTTTTAAATATTGAAGGGGACACAGGTGCTAGAGTTGTTATAAAAAATCATCCGGACTGTGTTAAAAATATCCAGATAGATGATTATAAGTCAGGATTTGATATAGATAAACCTTCTGATTTAGAAAAATTTGAGAAATAAAAAACAGCCATCAGAATTCTAAGAAATAGAATTCTGATGGCTGTTTCTGTTTGTCTATCTAATTATTACGTATTTTTCTTTGTGTTTTATAATACTAATTTCTCCATAAAGCTCTGAAAATATTTCTTTTAAATTGTCTCCATTTATTTCATTAATAAAAAATTTAGAATATATCCTACCCTTATGGATTATAATTATTTTATTACAATAACTAAGGGCCAGATTTGGGTCATGTAAACTTACCATTCCAAACTTGCCATGTTTTTGTAAGATGTCTTTTATATTATCTAAGACAAGATGCTTATTTTTAAAATCTAGGGCTGAAACAGGCTCATCAAAAAGCATTATTTCAGAATTTTGCATTAGAGATCTAGCTAAAACAACTAATTGCTGCTGACCACCACTTAGATGTAGAAAGTTTCTCTCACTATACCCTTCCATATTAACTATTTCCAAGCATTTATAGGCCTTTTTCATATGCTCTTTATTCGGACTCTGAAATATGGAAAGATATGGAGTTATTCCCATAAGCACTAGATCTATAACCTTTATATCATATACTATGCTATGTCTTTGTGGCATATAGCTAATATTCCTTGCCATTTGTTTTTCATCAAGAGGAATAAGGTCTTTTTGCCCTAAGAGCACATTACCTTCCATAGCTTCTATTAGGCCACACATAGTTTTAAGAAGGGTGGTTTTTCCTGACCCATTTAGTCCTAATATAGCTGTAAGTTGGCCAGGTTTCATTGTGAAATTTATATTGTCTATAATGACTTTTTTACCATATCCTGCTTTTATATTTTTTATTTCAAGCATAGTATCCTCCTAATTTAAACGACTCATTAAATATGCTAAAAAAGGTGCTCCTATAAATGTGGTTAAAATACTTATAGGTATCTCACTACTGGCCATACTTCTGGCTAAAATATCTGCTACTAGCAAGATACTTGCACCTATTATGCCACTTAAAAAGGTAGTATTAAAATCATTTTTCTTAGTTAACATTCTAGCGATATGAGGACCTATTAATCCTATAAATGAAATTAATCCTGTCACACTTACTATGCTTGCAACTACAAGAGTTGCACATATTATAACTATAACTCTGATTAAAGATACCCTTACTCCAAGACTCTTTCCCTCTTCGTCGCTTAGGGACAAAATATTTATTTGCCATTTTAAAAGAAAAAGACCTATTATACCTATAAAAAAATAAGGTAGAATAGAAAATAATTTCTCACTTGTAATACCAGCAAAACTTCCCATGGACCAATATTCTATGGCTGCTAACTGTCTCTCTGGATCTGCAATATATTTTAGAAACATAATTACTCCTTGAGATATGGAACCAATCACTATACCGGATAGGACAAAGCTAGTTATATCCTCTGTTCTAGATATTTTTGTAAGTCCAAGAGCTAAAAATACTGCTCCTAGACCTCCAAAAAATGCAAATGCTGCAATAGTTAAATTGCTTCCTGTAAAAAATAATATGGCTATGGCTGCACCAAGATTTGCTCCAGAAGAAACCCCTATAATATCTGGAGTTGCTAAAGGATTTTTAAATATGGTTTGATAAACACTACCTGATACACTAAGCCCTATTCCTGCTATTAAAACCATTATGGTCCTAGGTAATCTCAAGGTTAGAAAAACTCTTTTTGTCATTGACTTAACTTCTCTTCCCATAAAAATATCCAATATCTCACGAACTGAAATGGTATAGCGACCAATACCAATAGATAGGATAAAAACCACTAGCATTACAATGGTAGCTATGGTTACTTGTAGATAAAATTTATTTTTTGAATCTCCTTTATTAATATCTCTACTAGACATTATTTTGTTATTTTATCTCTGTCAAGATCTAAATTATAAAATTCATTATAAAATTCAATTGCATCATCTTGAAATTCATCAAAACTGTATAGATCTTCATGTAAAACTGAGGTTAACCATAGATTCCCTAATATTCCAGATGGTACAGGTGAATCCCAATTTTCAATATCTGATGGCATAAAATAAACTTTTTCATTTTTTACAGCTTTTATATCTTGTAATCTCTCATCTTCTATTATATCTGCTTTTGTATAAGTTGCTCCAGGAATACCTATGATATATTCTGGATTATAAGCTATTAATTGTTCATAGGATATATCTGCCCAGTAAGTATCATCAATATCTCCAGCAACATTGTTTCCACCTGCATTTTCTATTAAGTCATGTTGATACATTTTATTGGAAGCTGTGGATAAAAAGCTACTATTTCCACCTAAATAGACATCTTTTTTATCTTTTCCCTCTATTAATTCCTCTATCATTTCCATTTTTTCTTTGTTATAATCTATAAGCTTTTTTGCCTCTGCTTCACGACCTGTGGCTTTGGCTATCATATTTATTGATTCTTCTAGGAGCTCACTATTCTCTGGATCAATAGCTATTACATTTACTCCTAAATCTTCCATGCTATTTACAGCATCTTCTAGTCTAACGGACATAACTATAAGGTCTGGATCTAGTTCTACTGCTCCCTCTAAATCAAATTCTTTCATAGTTCCAACTGATGGTAGATCCAGTAATTCAGGTGCAACCATTTCATAGATTGGTCTTTTATCTGCCTTAGCCTCTATTCCCACTAAATTATCTTTTAAATCCAATGATAAAGCTATTGAAGTCGGTATGTAATAGCTTGTTATTAATGTTTCAGCAGGTTTTTCTAAAATTACTTCCCTATTCAAATGGTCTTTTATTACAATGGCTTCTTCTACACTTTCAATTGGTTCAGAATCCTCTTCAGGTGCTGCACAGCTAATTAAAGATAATGAAAGTATAGTTACTAATAGCAATATTGTGATTTTTTTCATATTTTTGATTTCCATTCTATCTCACCTTTCTTTAAACAATTATGATTTTAAAATAAATATAAGCTGCAGTCTATACTGAAATGACTACAGCTTATTTTTATATTTACTTGATTCCTAGTTCATCTAAAGCTGCTTTAACCTTATCTGGTAGAGCAGGTAATTTTGTAATTCTCACTCCTGTAGCATTGTAGATTGCATTTATTATAGATGCATGTGGTGCTGATAAAGGCATTTCTCCTGAACCTGATGCCCCAAACTCAGCTAATGGTCTTTTAGTTTCTTGATAGATTAATTCCATATTATCTGGAACATCTTTAATTGTCGGTATTCCACACATGGTCAGATTAGTATGTTTCTCTATATCTTCAAAGTTCTCTGATAGTGCAAGACCTATACCTTGAGTTAAGCCTCCATAAATTTGTCCATCTACAACCAGTTTATTCATTACCGTACCTACATCTGAAACAATTGTAAATTTCTCTACTGTTGTTTTACCCGTTTCTAAATCTACTTCTACCTCTGTCATTAAGAATCCATACATATATGCTGGGAATGGATCTCCTTGACCTGTTTTAAGATCTGATGCAACTCTTGGTGCTACCCATTTTCCATCATATTTTACTGGAAGTTCTTCTGATATCATTTCCTCATAAGTTCTATAGCTACCATCTTCTTTTTCCATAGCTGACATTAAATTTTTACAAGCATCTGATATAGCATTTCCAGTTAAAACTGTTGAACGACTTCCTCCAGCTGGTCCACTATCTGGAGTTAGATTCATATCATTCATAACTAGTTTAATATCTTCAATATTAACTCCCACTGGTCTTAACATCTCATAAGCTTGGGCCAACATACCCATATCTGCTCCTTGTCCATGATCTTCCCAAGAAGCTCCTACTGTAACTCCTTGTTCAGTAAGTTCTACCCAAGCCTCTGAGGAGTCCTCTCCATCTAGACCTGAACCATAAAGTTGAACTGCAAAACCTATCCCATATTTTTTGCCATTTTCTTTAGCATTTTTCTCTGCCACTCTCTTTTTAGCTTCTTCATAGTGTGGTCTCATAGTATCTATCATGTCTGGTAGACAGATAACATCTGGTTCACAACCTGTTGGAGTTGTACTTCCCTCTCTATATACATTCTTATATCTAAGCTCTAATGGATCTATACCCATCTCTTCTGCCAGTTGATCCATTAATACTTCTGATGCAAATAGAGCCTGTGGTGATCCATATCCTCTCATTGCAGATCCCCAAGCATGGTTAGTGGAAACAGCTCTACCTTCTCCTCTTATATTAGGAATATGATAACCTGCTCCTAAGAATTGACTACCTCTCATAGTTAAAAGATCTCCAAATTCTGAATAAGGTCCATGATCCACTGTCCAGTCAGATTCCATTGCTAGAATCTTACCGTCCTTATCTGCTCCTAATTTAAGATCTGTAAAGAATGGTGCTCTTTTACCTGTATAGGTTATTTGTTGGTGCATATCGTATTCTAGATATACTGGATTGTCTGTTGCCATGGCTGCAACTCCTAAAAGTCCTTCCATGGTTGGACTAAATTTATATCCAAAAGTAGAACCAGTATTATTTTGAATTATGGATATATCTTCCAGTGGCATACCTATTCCTTCAGAAATCATAGCTGCGTGGAAGTGTAGTGCAACACTTTTGGAATGAATATTTAATTTTCCATCTTCATTAAAGTAAGCAAATCCTACATCAGGCTCTAATACCAAGTGTGGCTGTCTTTGTGTATAAAAACTATCTTCAACTACATATTCACACTCTTCAAATATAGGCTCAACTTCATCTCCTTTTATTACATTTGTTGTAAAGTATACATTTGGAACTCCTGGATGAATCTCTAAAGCATCATCTGCCATGGCTTCTGGAGCACTTAAATAGGCTGGAAGTTCTTCTATTTCTACTTTTACCTCTTTACAAGCTGCTGCAGCACGATTAGGTGAATCTGCTAGAACCATAGCTATTGCATCTCCATATTGGAAGATTTTCTTGTCTGCAAGAATTGGTCTATCTAAACCGTCTCCCTTATTGGTTTCAAAAACTAACCCATCTATCCTGTTATTACCCTTTACATCTTCATGAGTAAGCACTTTATATACTCCTGGCATTTTTTCTGCCTTGCTAGTATCTATGGATAGTATATTAGCATGGGATACTTCTGCTTGAACCAATTTAATGTGAAGTGTATTCTCTGGTAGTTTAAGTCCTAAATCTGCTCCAAAGTCCCAAGTTCCAGTAACTTTTTCAGCAGCTGAAGGTCTTATGTAATTTGTACCGATAACGCTGGCACCTTCTGGCAACTTAAACCATAACTCTTCTTCAGTAACTTCACCTCTTAAAATTTCTCCTGCAGTTATTACTGCATCTACTAAAGGTATATAACCTGTACATCTACAAACATTTCTAGTCTTTTGGAACCAATCCCTAACTTCTTCTCTTGTTGGATCAGGATTTTTTTCTAGTAAAACCTTTGCAGAAACTATAAATCCTGGTGTACAGAATCCACATTGTGCTCCTCCATGAACCATCCAAGCAAACTGAAGTGGATGAAGATCTTCTGCATCTCCAATTCCTTCAATTGTAATTATCTCAGAATCCTCTGGAATTCGATTCATTCTAGTAATACAAGATCTTACAACTTCACCATTTAATATAACATTACAAGTACCACATTCTCCCAGTCCACAACCTACCTTGGTACCAGTTAGTGATAATTGTCTTCTAAGCACATCTGATAGTTTTGCATCAGGTTTAGTAATAATGGTTTTTGGAACACCATTAATATTTAATACTGTTTTTAACATATCTTTCCTCCTGTCTATTATTTTTTAAATTTCTTAGTTTTTTCCTAACTAAAATTAAAAACAATCTCTCATAATATACATACCTTGTTATCTATTTCTCAAACTCTTATAAACAAAGTTATTTAAGTATTTTCTTTTTGTGAATAGATTTTAGTCTTATTTATTCAATTCCAATTTTGCTTTGTCTTTACGATTTATAAGTAGGAGTCTTAATGTTTTATTCTCTTAGTCATAAAATCATCTTTTCTATCTCCAGTAGTTTTTATTTTCTTTTGGCTTTTCTTCTGTTTTCATCCCTATAAATGGATATTTTAACATGGTTTCCATCCTGCTCAACTTCACCATGGTCTACCATAACTCCAATCATTTCAAATTCAGCCTCTTGTTGAGGATCACCTACTAAACTCCAGTAGAGCTCTTCAAGTTCTTCTTTTCTAGGAGTATTTAAGATTCTATCTAATTTATCTAGTTTATCTTTTGGAGGATTAGAGCACTCTCCTTCTATAACTATTTTGACTATATTATCTATACAACTAAAATTTATATTTAAATCATTCATCCCTATTTTAAAGCAAAAATTAACTACTTCATTCATAATTTTTAATTGTTTGTCCCTACTATAACTCATTAATATTATCCTCCTTTCTAAGTCCCATAA
>JARIDA010000092.1 GCA_029257065.1 Tissierellaceae bacterium
AAATCCTGTCTACCTGAACAACGACCAAAACCTCTACCAGTTTGTGAACCCATACCTAAAGGACCAGTTCCATCCATTCCTGACATATTTGCTCCTCCTTAAATATTTTCTGAAATTTATCTTCTGATTGTAATTATAAACCAGTTATTGACATATGTCAATAACTTCTCACAAAGTCTCTATAGGCTTTCACAATAGACATAAAAATATGCCTATGTTATAATTTCATAGTGAAGACCAATATAATAGGATGAATATAAGCATTAGGAGATGATTAGTTGAAATATAATTTTGATGAAATAATTGATAGAAGAGATACAGCATCAATAAAATGGAATCCTGAGGAAGAAAAGGATGGCAAATTATTACCAATGTGGATAGCAGATATGGACTTTAAAACTGCCCCAGAAATAATAGAAGATTTAGAGAAAAGAGTTAAGCATGGGATTTATGGATACTTTAAATTAGAAGAAGAATTTTATCAGTCTATTATTAATTGGGTTAAGAATAGACATGGTTGGAATATAAAAAAAGAATGGATAGTTATAACCCCAGGGGTAGTATCAGGACTTAATATTTCTGTAAATGAATTTATTGAAAAGGGAGAAGGAGTAATAGTTCAACCTCCAATATATCCACCATTCTATAAAGTAATAGAAAATAGTGAAGCTCTAGCCTTAAATAATGAGCTTATAAGAGTGGATGGGAAATATAAAATGAATTTTGAAGAGCTTGAATTGCAAGCTAAACATGCTAAAATGCTTATACTGTGTAGTCCTCACAATCCCACTGGTAGAGTATGGAAAAAAGAAGAACTGGATAAATTAGTAGAAATATGTGAAAAAAATAATTTATTGCTGGTTTCAGATGAAGTTCACTCTGACTTAATAATCGGAGATAATAAACATATACCAGTTGCATCTATTTCATCAAGAATAGAGAATAATAGTATAACATTTATCTCTCCAAGTAAAACCTTTAATCTAGCTGGACTTTCAACTTCCATAGGGATAATAGCCAATAAGGATATTAGAAATAGATTTGTAGAAAATATGGAAAAAAACAAAATTCCAGGAACCAATACATTTGGAAAATTATCACTACAATCTGCCTATGAAAAAGGGGAAGATTGGTTAGAAGAATTATTGATTTATATAGAAGGAAATATGGATTATGCAGTGAAATATATAGAAGATAATATTCCAGAAATAAAAATTGAAAAACCAGAGGGTATGTATTTAATGTGGTTGGATTTTAGAGAGTTGAAGATGGATCAAGCCAGGTTAAATAAAATCTTAATAGAAGAGGGTAAAATCCTCTTAAATGATGGTTCCACATATGGATATGGAGGAAATGGTTATTTTAGATTAAATATTGCTTGTCCAAGAGAAATACTAAAGAATGGCTTAGATAGAATTAAAAAATCAGTAGAAATAGTTAAAAATAGATAGGAGATAGAAAATTAATGAAAATTAAATATAGACTGACAAAAGAAGATTATTATGAATTTAACTTACATCATATGTCACATTTTAAAAAAGTAAATAGATCTATACAGATTCAAAGATTTTTAATGCCAACTTTATTTACAATATTTGCAGCAATAACCTATAAAAGAGGTAATATATCACCTGTAATAATAATACCAGTGTATTTATTAGCTGCTACAGGTTGGGTTATGATCTATCCTAAATACTTACAAAAATCTGTAAATAAAAGATTAGATGCAATATTAAATCAAGAAGCCAACAAATCTTTAGTAGAAGATAAGATTTTAGAAGTAGCTGATGACGGATTGTATGAAATATTAGAAGGAGACAATAGAGTATTGTCTTCAAAAGCAGTAGTTGATATTATTGAAAACGAAAAAAACATATATATATATCTACCTTCAGAATCAGCATATATTATTCCGAAAAAGTTTTTTGAAAGTGAGAATGAAAAGGATAAATTTATCCGAAAAGTAGAAAACTTATTGGTAGAAAGTGATCTTGTTAATAGGAGAAAATAGATGAAGCTAGAATATAGAATTGAAAAAGAAGATTATATTGACTTTAATATGGATCAATTTAGGAATTCAAAAGATTTAAAAAAGTTTTTCATATTACAAAAAGGTGTAATATCTTCAACTTTATTAATCTTTATATTATATTTATATAAATACACGGATAAGCCACTATATCAATTTTTATTGTTTTACGGATTTATATTAATTGGATGGACTCTGTTTGAATCTCTAGTAATAAGATTTCTGGTTAGAAAAAAATTAGAGTCAGAAACCAAAGAAAATCCGAAATTATTTGGAAGAAAAATATTGGAAGTTAATAAAAATGGACTATATGATTTAAGTGATAATCAAGTTTTAGAAATAAGATGGTTAGATGTGAAATTTATAGATGAATCCAAGAATTATTTATTTATATTTGTAGTCACCTCACTTGGTTATATAATCCCTAAAAAATTTTTTGAAAGTGAGAGAGAAAAAGATGAATTTATAGAAATTATAAAAAATAATATAATTTAGTTTAGTTATTAATATGTATGGAATTGTCTGGAGGGATACTGTGTCAGTAGAAAAATTAAAAAAAATGGTAGATGATAGTAACAATATAGTATTTTTTGGAGGAGCAGGAGTTTCAACAGAAAGTGATATTCCTGATTTTCGTTCTGCTACAGGAATATATAGTGGTAGAGATGAGATGGAATATCCACCTGAATATCTTTTAAGTAGAACCTTTTTCTATAGAGAGCCAGAAAAATTCTATAATTTCTATAAAAGAAATATGATTCACAGATATGCTAGACCAAATGATGCTCATATTGCCCTGGCAGAATTGGAAAGACAGGGTAAATTAAAAGGAGTTATAACTCAAAATGTGGACGGATTACATCAGCAAGCAGGATCAGAAAAAGTTTATGAGATCCATGGCTCTATTTCAAGAAATTATTGTCTGCAGTGTTATACTTATTTTGACTTGGATTATATAATGAGTTCAGATGGAGTACCAGAATGTAAATACTGTGAAGGAATGATAAAACCAGATGTAGTCCTTTATGAAGAGAGTTTAGATATGAGCATTATGCAAGAAGCTATAGAATTAATTTCAGAAGCAGATATATTAATAATAGGGGGAACTTCATTAACTGTAAACCCAGCTGCAGATTTAGTGACTTATTATGGAGGAGATAAATTAGTTATAATAAATCAGACTCCAACTCCTTATGATAATGATGCTAAGCTAGTATTTCACAATAGTATAGGTGAAATACTGGGAGAGTTGATATAAAAACTAGAGAGAATACAAGAGTCCTATTTTAAAAGGACAGCTGTATTTATGAAAGGAGTGATCTATTGAAAGTTGATTGGAATAAAAGATATACAACTATATCTGTGTATTCCTTACTTGTTATAGTACTGAGTATAATATTTTATCAAATAACATCAGAAATGAATATATTCAAAACAAAAATATCAGGATATTTAAAAATACTTACTCCATTTGTAATAGGCTTTGTTATGGCCTATTTATTTAATTTCATATTAGTATTATATGAAAAAAGAATTTTTAAGAAAATGAGAATAAAAAATATATTAGGAGAGAAATCTAAAAAAAGCAGAATAGTAGGAATGATATTAACCTATATAACTGTTGCGATTATAGTATATGTACTATCTAACTTTGTTTTTCCACAAATAATATCAAGTTTAAAGGGAATTATTAATAATATACCTGGATATATTGAAGATACTAGTGAATGGTTAATTCAAATTAATGATAGATTGGCACTTAATGAGGAATATTCAAAATTAGTTTTAGAAAAATGGGATGAATTCATTAATCAGGCTATTGAATTTGCAACTAATCTAATTCCCATGTTTGGAAATATGATTAAGGGAGTATTATCAAGTATATGGAATATAATACTAGGAATAATAGTGTCTATTTATATTCTGATGGATAAAGAAAAATTTATAGCCCTAAGCAAAAAAATGACCATGGGAATTTTTTCAAAAGAAAATTCAAATAAAATAATAGAGATTACTAATAGAGCTAATTATATATTTAGTAAATTTATTGCAGGTAAAATATTAGACTCTGCAATAGTTGGACTTTTAACATTTGTAATTTTAACAATATTTAAGATTCCATTTACTATATTAGTTTCATTTATAATTAGTGTTACCAATATAATACCTTTTTTTGGTCCGTTTATTGGTGCTATACCCTCAGTTGTTATAATATTATTTGAGTCTCCAATTAAAGCTCTTTGGTTTATTTTAATTATTATAGTAATTCAACAGATAGATGGAAATATTATAGGACCAAAAATATTAGGAGATTCTTTAGGAATATCTCCCTTCTGGATATTATTTTCTCTTATGATAACAGGAAAAATATTTGGATTTATAGGACTTATTATTGGAGTTCCATTATTCACCTTATTTTATTCCATAATAAAAGATATAGTAGAATCAAGATTAATTAAAAAAGGATTACCCAAAAACACAAAGGATTATATGAATAAATAAGATATTTTAAGATGAAAAAATACTTCCTGATTAGACTGTCTAATCAGGAAGTATTTTTTTATAAAAAGTTACTAGGATAAACTCTAAAAATGTGATAAACTAATATTGTGAATAATTTATATTTTCTAACAATTCAGATTAAAAGTATTGATAAAATACTAGACTAAACAAGGAGGCGTTTTAAAATGAATGTGTATTCAGGAAAGGACATAAGAAATGTTGCATTATTAGGTCATAGTAGTAGTGGTAAAACCACATTAACAGAATCAGCTCTATTTACAACAGGAGCTATTACCAGACAAGGAAAAATAGACGATGGTAATACAGTTTCAGATTTTGGTAGAGAAGAAATAGAAAGAGGAGTTTCAATAGGAACCACTTCGATTCCAGTAGAATTTAAAGAAACAAAGATAAATTTTTTAGATACACCAGGATATTTTGATTTTATAGGAGAGATGTATGGTGCTAAAAGAGCTTCAGAAGGTACAGTACTTGTAGTGGATGCATCTTCAGGAATACAAGTAGGTACAGAAAAATCATGGAATAATTTGGAGAAATATAATACACCAAGAGTTGTATTTTTAAATAAGATGGATAGAGATGGAATTAATTATGAAGAATTAATAGAGGAATTACAGATAACATTTGATAAGAAAATAATTCCTTTTACTTTGCCAGTATATGAAGATGGTAAATTTGTAGGAGTTATAGATATAATAGATGAAATGAGATATACATATGAAAATGGACCAATTGGAGAAAGACATGAATTAAATGGAGATTATGAAGATTTAATAGAGAAATTTAAATTTGAATTAAGTGAAAAAATTGCAGAAACAAGTGAAGAATTATTGGAGAAATATTTTGCGGGGGAAAAATTTACACATGAAGAAATGATTGTGGGTATTAAAAAATCGATAATGAATGGTGATTTAACTCCAATATTAGTGGGTTCAGCAGAAAAATCAATAGGGATAGACTTTTTATTAGATACAATAATACACTGTATTCCTAAACCAGATGATATGGAAAGCCCTACAGGACTCAGAGATGGAGAAGAGATTAGTTTTGGAAAAGAAGAAACTGAACCATTCTCTGCAGTAGTATTTAAAACTATAGTAGACCCATATTTAGGGAAATTAACTCTATTTAGAGTTATGTCAGGAAAACTTACAGAGAATATGCATATTTATAATTCTACAAAAGAAGAAGAAGAGAGATTAGGTGGATTATTTCTGTTAAGAGGTAAAACTCAGATAAAAGTACCAGAGCTAAAATCAGGAGATATAGGTGCTACATCAAGACTAGATTATACTGAAACAGGAGATACTCTTTGTACAAAAGATAATATAATACTATATGAAACTATTGAATATCCACAACCTACTTTATTTGCAGCAGTAGAAGCTAAGGATAGATCAGATGAAGATAAGGTAATTCCTTCATTGAGAAGACTTAGGGAAGAGGATCCAACTTTTACAATAGATAGAAATTCTGAGACAAAACAATTCTTATTAGGTGGACAGGGTAATATGCAGATAAGAGCTATTGTTGATAAGTTAAAGAATGCATTTGATGTTGAAGTGGATTTAAAAGATCCTAAAGTTGCCTATAGAGAAACTATAAGAAGTAAATCAGATGTTCAAGGAAGACATAGAAGACAATCAGGTGGAGCAGGACAGTATGGAGATGTTCATATAAAGTTTGAACCCTGTGAAGAAGATTTTATCTTTGAAGAAGAGGTTTTCGGAGGAGCTGTTCCAAGAAATTATTATCCTGCAGTGGAAAAAGGAATAGAAGAAGCTATGAGAGAAGGTGTTCTTGCAGGATATCCAGTGACCAATATAAAAGCAACCTTACATGATGGTTCATATCATCCTGTAGACTCTAATGAAATGGCATTCAAAATAGCTGCTTCAATGGCATTTAAAAAAGGAATTAAAGAGGCGAAACCTATTTTATTGGAACCAATTATGAGTTTGGAAATAGAGATACCAGAGGAATATTTAGGGGATATAATGGGTGATATGAATAAACGAAGAGGTCGTATTTTAGGTATGAAGCAGGATGAAGATGGAAATCAGATTGTTGATGCTGAAGCACCTCAAGCAGAATTATTTAATTATGCTATAGATTTAAGAGCAATGACTCAGTCTAGAGGAAAATTTACTATGGATTTCATTAAATATGAAGAGGTACCTGGAGAAATTGCAGAAAATATAATAAAAAACAAATAAATATAATCTTATACTAAAAAAAGATTGCCCTTAAAAGCAATCTTTTTTTAGTGTGAAAATATAGAAATAGGGTATAAGTAACAATAGAGATACAGGAGGTGTTAATTATGATTTGTGAATCTTGTGGAGAAAATGAAGCCACCATTCATTTCACTAAAATAGAAGATGGTGAGATGGAGGAGAAACATTTATGTGAGAATTGTGCCAAGGTAAATGAAAAGATAGATATGGGCATACAATTTAATCTAAATGATCTATTTGGTGGACTATTAGGTCTAGACATAGAAGAAAACAAGAAAAACGCCAAAAAAGATGTAGTTTGCAATAGATGTGGAACCAGTTATAAAAAGATCTTAAATACTGGTAAATTTGGTTGTCCAGATTGTTTTGTAAATTTTAAAGAGGATATAAAACCATTATTGAGAAGTATACATGGACATGATGAGCATAATGGAAAAATACCTACTAATACGGATAAAAGATTATCCAATAGGAGAAAGATCAAGGAATTAAAAGAAAGATTAGATTTATCAATATTGGAAGAGAGATATGAAGATTCAGCTAAAATAAGAGATGAGATTAGAGAATTAGAAAAATATATAGAAGAAAAGATAAATGATGAAAATGAGAATGAGGAGTGATTAAATGGCTAAGTGGCTTGAGGATGATGAAATAGAAGAAGATATAGTAATTAGTACTAGAGTCAGAATAGCTAGAAATTTGGATAGATTTAAGTTTCCACAAATTATGAATGATTCCGAATCAGATCAACTAACAAATATTATTTTGAATAGATTAAAAGAGAATGAAGATAATTATAAATTTTTCAAGGTAAAGGATTTAGATGAAAAACAAAGAGTATCATTTGTAGAAAATCACTTAATAAGTCCTCAGTTATTAAAATCATCTAATCATGGCAGCTTTTTAATAAGAGAAGATGAGAGAGTAAGTATAATGATAAATGAAGAGGATCATATAAGACTTCAAGCATTACTTCCAGGATTAAATATGGAAAAGGGTTGGGATATTTGCTCAACCATAGACGATTTTATAGAAGAAGATATAAACTATGCATTTGATGAAAAATTCGGCTATTTGACATCATGTCCAACCAATGTAGGAACAGGACTTAGAATATCTGTAATGCTACATTTACCTGCTATAAGTATGACAGGGCATTTAAAGAATTTGGGAGAATCTCTTAGAAAATTGGGACTTACTATTAGGGGAACATATGGTGAGGGAAGCAAAGGATTAGGTTCTTTATATCAAATATCAAATCAAACTACTTTAGGTCAAAGTGAACAGGAGATTCTGTTTAAATTGGATAAAATAGTTAAACAAGTCATAAATAGAGAAAAAGGTACTAGAAATTTCTTGGAAAATAATAGAAGGATATTTTTAGAGGATAGGATTTTAAGATCCTATGGGATTATAAAAAATAATAGACAAATATCAACTGAAGAAGCTATGAATCATTTATCCAATATTAAATTGGGAATAGATATGAATATTGTTGAGAAGATAAAATCAAAGGATATTACTAATCTTATGATAATAATTCAGCCAGCTAATATACAGGTTGATAGCAATAAAGAGATGGATAGAAAGACGATAAATATAGAGAGATCGAAATTAATTAGAGATTATTTTAAACAGTGGGAGGAATAATATGTCAATGTTTGAAAGATTTACTGAAAAAGCAAGAAAAGTAATAGTACTTTCACAAGAAGAGGCAAAAAGATTAAAACATAATTATGTTGGAACAGAACATCTCTTATTAGGATTAATTGCTGAGAATGAAGGTATTGCAGCGAAAACATTAAAAGAGAGAGGCTTAGAAATAGATAGTGTTAGAGAGGAAATAAGAAATATAGTTGGAGAGGGAAAAAATGAATCTGACATACTAGGATATACTCCAAGAACTAAAAGAGTTTTTGAGCTTAGTATTGAACAGGCTAGAAATCTTAAACATAGTTATATAGGAACAGAACATCTCTTATTAGGATTGCTTGAAGAGAATGAAGGGGTTGCTATTGTTGTATTAAATAGATTGGGAATAGATATAAATCATTTGAAATCTATAATACTAAAACAAATATCAACAGGACCAAAGCAAAAGCAACAAATGAAAAATAGAGCAAAATCTGAAACTCCTAATTTAGATAAATATGGAACAGATTTAAATGAGATGGCCAGAAATGGAAAAATAGACCCAGTAATCGGGAGAAAAAAAGAAATAGAAAGAGTAATTCAGGTGTTAAGCAGAAGAACTAAAAATAATCCTGTATTAATAGGTGAACCAGGAGTTGGAAAAACAGCCATAGCAGAAGGTTTAGCACAAAAGATTATAGAAGGAGAAACCCCAGATATAGTTCAAGATAAAAGAATTATATCCTTGAATTTGTCCAATATGATAGCAGGAGCTAAATATAGAGGAGAATTTGAAGAAAGATTAAAATCTGTATTAGAAGAGTTGAAAAATGCAGGAGATGTAATACTGTTTATAGATGAACTTCACACAATAGTTGGTGCAGGTGCAGCAGAAGGTGCAATGGATGCATCCAATATTTTAAAACCAATTCTGGCAAGAGGAGAAATACAAATAGTTGGTGCAACAACCATAGATGAATATAGAAAACATATAGAGAAAGATTCAGCACTGGAAAGAAGATTACAACCTATTATGGTTGAAGAACCAAGTGTGGAAGATACAAAGATAATATTAAGGGGTTTAAGAGATAAATACGAAGCCCATCATAGAGTTACTATTACAGATGAAGCTATAGATGCAGCAGCAGAATTATCCAGTCGATATATAGCAGATAGATTTTTACCTGATAAAGCTATAGATTTGATTGATGAAGCAGCATCAAAGGTGAGAATAGAAACTTATGTTACTCCAGCCGAGCTTAAAAATATAGAGTCAAAGCTCCAAGAGATATCTAAGGAAAAAGAAGAAGCTATAAATACTCAAAACTATGAAAAGGCAGCAGAATTAAGAGATAAAGAAAAAGATTTAAAGAAAAAAGAAAAATCTGGAAGAACTAAATGGAAAAAAGAAAAAGAAAGCTCAGATTTAATTGTCAAATATGAAGAAATTGCAGAAATAGTTTCTGATTGGACAGGAATACCTGTAACTAAGATGACAGTTGAAGAGAGTGAAAGACTTCTGAATCTAGAAAATATATTGCATGAAAAGGTAATTGGGCAAGAGCAAGCAGTTAAAGTGGTTTCTAAGGCTGTTAGAAGGGCTAGAGTAGGTCTTAAAGATCCAAACAAGCCAGTAGGTAGCTTTATATTTGTTGGACCAACAGGAGTGGGAAAAACTTATTTAGCAAAATCTTTAGCAGAAGAACTATTTGGTGATGAGGATGATATGATAAGAATAGATATGTCTGAATATATGGAAAAACATTCAGTTTCTAGATTAGTTGGATCACCTCCAGGATATATAGGACATGATGAAGGTGGACAATTAACAGAGCTTGTAAGAAACAAACCATATTCAGTAATCTTATTAGATGAGATTGAAAAGGCACATCCAGATGTATTTAATATATTACTTCAAATCTTAGATGATGGAAGATTGACGGATTCAAAAGGTAGAACTGTAGATTTTAAGAATACAGTAATAATAATGACTTCAAATGTGGGAGCAACAGAAATAGGCAAACAATCCACAATAGGTTTTGCAACTACAGATGAAGAGTATGAAGATGAAGCAGAATACAATAAAATGAAGGAAACTGTGGAGGAAGAATTAAGAAAAACTTTTAGACCAGAATTTCTAAATAGAATAGATGAAACAATAGTATTCCACAATTTAAGAGAAAAAGATGTAAGAAAAATTGTTGATTTAATGATAAAGAATTTAGAAGAGAGATTAGATCAGATAGAGTTAAAAATAGAAGTATCAGAATCAGCAAAAGATTATATTGCTAAGTTAGGCTATGACCCAGAATTTGGGGCAAGACCACTTGAAAGAACAATTAGAGATGAAATAGAAGATAAATTAGCTGACGAATTATTAAAAGATAATATAAATGATAAAGATCATATATATATAACTGAAAAAGATGGATCACTTGAATTTAAAGTAGAATAGGATAAAATATAGGAGCCTGTAGTATACACTACAGGCTCAATTTATTTGGGAGGTTAATATGTCGAAAAAGAAAACAATATTTATATGTAATAATTGTGAATATGAAAATGTTGCTTATTTAGGTAAGTGTCCTGAATGTGGTTCTTGGGGCTCATTAGAAGAAGTAGAAATAGAGAGAAAAAGATCTGGCTCTAGTGTTAGAAGGCAAATAAATAAAAAACCCTTAAACAGACTTCAAGATATAGTCTCTACTAATAGTGATAGAATTATAACTAGTATTAGTGAATTTAATCGAGTTATGGGAGGAGGAATTGTTAAGGATTCAATTACTATATTATCAGCTGTTCCAGGTGCAGGAAAATCCACACTACTTTTACAGGTGGCCAATGATTTAGCAAAATTAGGTCATAAAGTATTATATGCATCTGGTGAAGAAAGTGAGTCTCAATTAAAAAATAGAGCAGATAGGATAGAAGATAAGGTTGATGAAAATCTATGGGTTATGTCTGATAATAGTATGGATAATGTTCTCCATAATGTGGATGAATTAAATCCTAAAATAGTAATTGTAGATAGTATCCAAACCTTTACACTATCAGAATATGGAAGTTCTAGAGCAGGATCACCAACACAAACCATGGAGTGTGCCAATGCCCTAGTAGAGGTTGCTAAAAACCAAGAGAATCCAAGAGTTGTTATTATGGTTGGACAAATGACTAAAGCCAATGAAATAGCAGGTGTAAGAGCATTAGAGCATTTGGTGGACACAGTACTCTTAATCGAAGGTGATAGTGGTGAAGAGTTGAGAAGTTTACTTACTACAAAAAACAGATACGGCTCTACTGGTGAAATAGGATTTTTCTCCATGTCAGATAAAGGGATGGTGTCTATAGATAATCCATCTGAATATTTTATGACAAGTAGGGAGGCTGATAATATTGTACCAGGTAGTTCTATTACTGTTGTCAGAGAAGGAACGAGGCCAATAATTTTAGAAGTTGAAAGTTTAGTATCACAATCCTTTACCCCATATCCTTCTAGAATAAGTGAATGTTTAAGAAGAGAACAATTAAATACACTGGTTTCTATATTGGAGCAAAGAGGTGGATTTAAACTTTACGATATGAATGTGGTTATAAAAACCACTGGAGGAATAAAGTTAAATGAACAAGCTTCTAATTTAGCTGTATTAATGAGTATAGTGTCTTCAATTAATCACAAGGGAATTCCAAACGACACAGTTTTTATAGCTGATGTGGGACTAACAGGAGAACTTAAAAAAGTACCATCATTGGATACTAGATTGAGAGAACTAGATAGGATGGGTTTTAAGCGAGTATATGTAGCACCAGAGAGTGGTAGAAATATAAAAATGTCCAATTTGAAAATTATAGAAAAAAGGACCTTAAGGGATGTAATAAATCATGTATTTGGAAACAAAGTGCCATTTTAAAAACATTAATAAAATTTTATTAAAGTTTGACTTTTATAGAATTACTATGATATCATTATAATTTTACAAAAGGTATTATATAAGGTATAATAGATAGAGAATATATTAATTGGGAGGTCTTTATTATGTTTGATGTAGGAGATAAGGTTGTTTATCCAATGCATGGTGCAGGTATTATAGAAAGCATTGAGGAAAAAGAAATATTAGGAGAAAAAAGAAAATACTTTATAATGAAAATGCCTATTGGAGAAATGAAGGTTATGATTCCGGTGGATAATGTTGAAGAAATCGGTATTAGAGAGGTTGTTGAAGAGGAGAAATTAGAAGAAGTTCTTGAGGAGCTTAAAATAGGTATGACTAAAATGCCTCAAAATTGGAATAGAAGGTTTAGACTTAATAATGATAGAATAAAAACTGGAGATATCTTAGAAATCACAGCAGTAGTAAGAAATTTAATGATTTTAGATATTGAGAAGGGGCTTTCAACTGGAGAGAAAAAAATGTTAAGTTCAGCTACTCAAATGCTTTATTCAGAGATGGTTTTATCAACTGATAGAGATGTAGAATCTATAGAAAAACAGGTGGTTGACGCAGTTAAGTCTGGAATGAAGCCAGAAGAAGAGGATGAGGAGTAAAATAAGCAAAAGAGGTGATAAGTGTGTTTGAAAGAGTATTAAAAGGAATTATAGGTGTATTTGGACTTCTTTTTGGATATAGCTTAATTGCATTTGCCAGTACTAAATTAGAAGTTCTTAAAATACAGAATACAGGCCTAGTAAACTTTCTAATTTATCTTGGTTTTTCTTTATTTTTTGGAATTATATTTTTATCAATGTCCTCTAAGATAATAAAAAAAGTTAAAAAAGTTATTGAGCTTTTAGAGACTGAATTACAGAAGTTTTCTGTTTATGATATTATCGTAAGTTCAATAGGTCTGATTATAGGACTTTTAATTGCTTATTTAATCAGTAATCCTATATATAACTGGAGAATACCATATGTAAATATGGTGGTCCCAGTGATCATCTACATAATATTAGGATATTTAGGGATGACTATACCTTATAAGAAAAAAGAAGATATATATAAATTTTTCTTAGGTGTTAGAAAAATCTCTAAAGAGACAGATGATAAGATAGCCGAAATAAAAGAAGAAGAAAAGGCGAAATCCCAATATCCTAAAGTATTAGATACATCTGTGATAATAGATGGGAGAATACTAGATATTTGTAAAACAGGATTCATAGAAGGACCTTTAGTAATACCTGAATTTGTATTGGGAGAATTACAACATATAGCAGATTCATCAGATTCTCTTAAGAGAACAAGAGGTAGAAGAGGTCTAGATATATTAAATGAAATACAAAAAACTTTGGATATTGAGGTTATAATTTATGATGGGGAATTTGAAGATATAAAAGAAGTGGATTCAAAACTTCTCAAATTAACAAAACTATTAGACGGAAAGATAATAACCAATGATTATAATTTAAATAAAGTGGCAGAAGTTCAAGGAATATTAGTACTTAATATTAATGATTTATCCAATGCTGTAAAACCAATTGTTTTACCAGGAGAAGAGATGCAAATTCAAGTGGTTAAAGATGGTAAAGAGGCAAATCAAGGATTAGCATATTTAGATGACGGAACAATGATAGTTGTAGAAGGTGGCAAAAAATATATAGGGGATAATATTACAGTAACTGTAACCTCTGTATTACAAACTTCAGCAGGAAGAATGATATTTGCGAAGCCTACAAGAGTAGCAATTTGAAATAATAGACCATAATTATCTAAAATAGATAATTATGGTCTATTATTTTAAATCTGATTTTTAATATCTTTAAATTGTGCTATAATGTTTTTGAGGTGAGGAAATGTATGAAGAAAACTATGTTACAGTATTAATTGCAGCTGCAGGAATGAGCAATAGAATGGGCTGTAATATGAATAAACAATTTATTCGATTGGGTGATAAGCCTGTACTAGTTCATACGATAGAAAAGTTTCAAAAGAGTGAATTAATAGATGAAATCATAATTATTGCAAGGGAAGATGAAGTTGATTATTGTAAAAAAAATATAGTAGGAAAATATAATTTTAATAAAGTAACCAAGGTGATTAAAGGTGGAAGTGAACGACAATATTCAGTTTACAATGGACTTATGGCCGTGGACAGCAGAACAGATATAATCGTAAGTCATGATGGAGCAAGACCATTTGTAAGTGAGAAAATGATCAGTGATAGTATAGAGAAAGCAAAGGAAATAGGTGCAGCAGTGGTTGGAGTACCCGTTACTGATACAGTTAAAATGTTGAAAAGTGATGGGGAAGTTAGTATAGATTATACACCAAAAAGATCATTGTTATGGTCTGCACAAACTCCACAGGTTTTTAAAAAAGAAATATTAATAGAGGCTTATGAAAAAGCTTTAAATGATGATGTATTGGGAACTGATGACAGTTATCTTGTGGAAAGAATAGGCTATAATGTGTCCATGGTAGAGGGAAGTTATAGCAATATAAAACTAACAACCCCAGAGGATATAATTTTGGCAGAGTCTTTAATAGATAAAGAGAATAGCATATACGATAGAAAAGAATTTAAATTTCAAAGTAGATAGGAAAAGAGAAAAGTAGGTGTGGGATGAGAATAGGATTTGGATATGATGTGCATCAATTAGTAAAGGATAGAAAACTTATATTAGGTGGAGTTGAAATTCCATATGAAAGAGGGCTATTGGGACATTCGGATGCAGATGTTTTAGTTCATTCGATAATGGATAGTATATTGGGAGCTCTTGCAGAAGGTGATATAGGGGGAAAATTCCCAGATACAGATATGCAATATAAGGATATATCCAGTGTGAAACTATTAGAAAAAGTTTATAATATAATGCTTGAAATCGGATATGAAATTGGTAATATAGATGCCACAATAGCAGCTGAAAAACCAAAATTAGCAAAATATATTCCAGAAATGAGAATAGTTATTGCTGAAACACTGAATACATCTATTGATAATATAAATATAAAGGCTACGACAACTGAGAAGTTAGGTTTTGTAGGTAAGGAAGAAGGAATCTCATCTTACTCGGTTTGCATAATTAAAAAATTGACAAAATAGAGAAAAATGAGTATAATTAGTAAAGAAAAGCTGTGAAAGGAATTAGTAAGCAATTATAGGTTAAAGAGAGGAAGTAGTCTGCTGAAATACTTCTAACTTCACTAGTGTTGAACCTGTCCTAGAGCATTTAGATGAAAATTTAAACGGGGAGCCCGTTATAGCCATAATGAGAATCTTAAAGGATTATTATTAGAGTGGTACCGCAAAATTAACCTTTTGCCTCTATTTTGAGGTGAAAGGTTTTATTTATTTTAAATATATTAGGGGGAAGAAAAATGAGAATGTCAAAAATGTACATGCCTACATTGAGAGAAGTACCTGCCGAGGCAGAAATACCAAGCCATCAGCTACTTTTAAGATCAGGTATGACAAGGAGATTGGTAAGTGGAATATATTCATATCTTCCATTAGGATATCGAGTTATAAAAAAAGTTGAGGATATAATAAGAGAAGAGATGGATAATTATGGAGGACAAGAATTATTAATGTCCGCAGTTCAACCAAAAGAAATATGGGAAGCAACTGGAAGATGGGATGATTTTGGTCCTGAGATGTTTAAGGTTAAAGATAGACACTCTAGAGAATTTTGTTTAGGGCCTACTCATGAAGAATATCTTACAGATATGATAAATGGAGAAATAACATCTTATAAACAATTGCCTCTAATACTTTATCAGATACAAACAAAGTATAGAGATGAATTAAGGCCTAGATTTGGTTTTATGAGAGCAAGAGAATTTATAATGAAGGATGCTTATACATTTGACACAAATGAAGAAAATATGAAAAAAGCATATGAGAACCAATGGAATGCATATGATGACATATTTACCAGATTAAAATTAAGATACAAAGTTGTGCAAGGTGATTCAGGTGCAATGGGTGGAGATAATTCTCATGAATTTATGGCTATGAGTGAGTATGGTGAAAGTTTAGTTGCTTATTGTAAATCTTGTGACTATGCAGCAACAGATGAAAAAGCAGCAGTTGTTTATGATATTGTAAATGAAATAGAAGAAGAATTAGAATTAGAAAAAGTTCATACACCAGGGGCGACTACTATTGAAGATTTACAAGGGATATTTAAAACAGATGGAAGTAAATTTGCAAAAGCCTTGGTTTACAGTGTAAATGAGGAACCAGTAGTTTGTATAATTCCAGGGGATAGACAGTTAAGTGAAATTAAATTTTTAAACTATATAGGTGAAGCAGAACATGATTTAGAAGTGGCAAGTGATTTTCAAATAGAAGAAATTTCAGGTGCTGAAAAAGGATTTACTGGACCAATAGGATTAAAAGAAGGAACTAGAGTTCTAGTGGATTCCAGAATAACTGAAATGAAAAATCTTATAGTTGGGGGAAATGAAAAAGACTATCATATTAAAAATGCTAATTTTGGAAGAGATTTCCAAGGGGAAATAGTAGAGGATTTACTTCTGATTGAAGAAGGAGATAAATGTCCTCAGTGTGGTGAAGTCTTAGAGATGGAAAGAGGAATTGAAGTAGGAAATATTTTCCAGTTAGGTAAAAAATATTCTGAAGGATTAGATGCAAGATTTTTAGATGAAAATGGTAAATCTCAATTATTCTGGATGGGTTCTTATGGTATCGGAGTTTCCAGAACTGTAGCAGCTATAATAGAACAATATCATGATGAGCAGGGTATAATTTGGCCTCTTAATGTGGCTCCATATCATGCTATAATAACAGTAATAAATGGAAAAAATGAAGAACAAGTCCAATTAGCAGAAGAAATATATGAAAGTTTAAAAAAGCTAGGTGTAGAAGTTTTGTTGGATGACAGAGATGAAAGAGCTGGAGTTAAATTTAATGATAGAGATTTAATAGGAATACCACTAAGAATAACAGTGGGTAGAGGAGCTGCAGATAGAGAAGTTGAGTATTCACTGAGAAAAGATGGAGAGAGAATAGATGTATCAGTAGAATCCTTGGAAGATTTGATTAAGAAGGAATTTGATCAATTTGAAATGAGAATTTAAATATTTCATAAGACATATTAATAAAATCCTTATAAAATTATAAGGGTTTTATTCTTGAGGCATGGTTTACAGGGTCAAAATAGTAGGATATAATAGATTTTAAAGAAATTAGGAGGTGTCTGTTTTGAAAGAAGTTAGATTAAGATTTGCTCCAAGTCCAACGGGATACTTACACATAGGTGGACTTAGAACAGCATTATATAATTATTTATTTGCAAAAGGAAACAATGGTAAATTTATACTGAGAATAGAGGATACAGACCAAGGAAGGTATGTAGAAGGTGCGCTTGAAAATTTAATTCAATCACTAGAGTGGTCAGGAATTGAATATGACGAAGGGGTTTATCTCCAAGAAGATGGTTCAATTGTTCAAAAAGGAGACTATGGTCCTTATATTCAATCTGAAAGATTAGGCACATATAGAAAATATGTGGACCAACTTATAGATTCAGGACATGCATATTATTGTTTTTGCTCAAGAGAAAGATTGGATTCAGTAAGAGAAGAGCAAAAGATAAATGGTCTTGTTCCCAAGTATGATGGTTTTTGTAGAAATGTAACAAAGGAAGAAGCAGAAGAGAGAATAGCTAATGGGGAAGAGTATGTTGTTAGATTAAAACTTCCAAGAGACTATGATATAAAATTCCATGACTTAGTTCGTGGAGATATAGTTATAAATAGTGATGATAGTGATGATCAAGTATTACTAAAATCAGATGGATTTCCAACATATCATATGGCGGTAGTAGTAGATGATCATTTAATGGAAATTACACATATAGTAAGAGGAGAAGAATGGTTATCATCTACTCCGAAACATGTATATCTATATGAAGCCTTAGGATGGGATGAGCCAGTTTATGTTCATTTACCAACTGTTTTAAATAAAGATAGACAAAAATTAAGTAAACGCCATGGAGATGTTTCTGTAGATGACTTTAAAGAAAGAGGATATTTAAAAGAGGGTTTAATAAATTACCTTGCTCTTGTTGGATGGAGTCCAGAAACCAATCAAGAAATACTTTCTATGGATGAACTAATAGAACAATTTTCATTTGAAAGAGTAGCTAGGACAGGTGGAATCTTTGATAAGGATAAACTTGACTGGGTAAATGCTCATTATATGAGAGAATTGTCAATAGAGGAATTAACAGAAGGATCAATACCTTATTTAAAAGAAGCTGGATATATTGACGATGAATTTGTCCAAGAAAATGAAGAGTGGTTACACTTATTATTAGAAACCATACAAGAATCCCTTCACAGATTAGAAGAAGTAACTGAAAAAGTAGGTTTTATATTTGATGATTTCAAAGTAGAAGAAGATTCTTTAGAAGTATTAAAAGGTGAGACAGTACCAGAATTACTGCAAGGAATAAAAGAAGAATTAGAAGATGTAGATGAGATAGATATAGAGTATGCATCTGGTTTTATGAAGAAAATTCAAAAGAGAACTGGGATAAAAGGCAAGAATCTATTTATGCCATCTAGAGTTGCTTTAACAGGAGTTTCAAGAGGTCCTGAATTTGCAAATGTATTGGTATTACTAGGAAAAGAAAGAATATTGGAAAGAATAGAATATGTGGAAGAAAACTATATATAATATTAGATAAAAGTATTAGTTGATCTAAGACTATGTAAGGGATGGAGAATCTTACATGGTCTTAGAATTTATATAGAGATAATGATGGAATGTCAAAAATCTAAGGAGGGAAAATATGAAAATATATAACACTTTAACCAGGAAAAAAGAAGAATTTATTCCCATAGAAGAGAAAAAAGTAGGTATATATGCATGTGGACCAACTGTTTATGACTATATACATGTTGGAAATGCAAGACCAATGGTAGTTTTTGACACACTTAGAAGATTTTTTGAATATGAAGGTTATGATGTGGATTTCGTGGTAAACTTTACAGATATAGATGATAAAATAATTAATAAGGCTATAGAGCAGAATGTTCAAATATCTGAGATAACAGAAAAATATATAAATGCATATTTAAATGTGGCAGAAGAGCTAAATGTAAAAGAAGAAGATACAATTCATCCAAGAGCTACAGATTATGTTGAAGGAATGATCAGCTTTATAGAAGGATTAGTAAAAAAAGATGCAGCTTATAATGTGGATGGGAATGTTTATTTTAGAGTTGATAAGGCAGAGGATTATGGAAAGTTATCTGGTAGAAATATAGCTGACCTTAAGTCAGGTGCAAGAGTAGAAATCAATGAAGAAAAAGAAAATTCAGTGGATTTCGGCCTTTGGAAAAAAGCTAAAGAAGGTGAACCGTACTGGGAAAGTCCTTGGGGAAAGGGAAGACCAGGTTGGCATATAGAATGCTCAGTAATGTCTAGGGATATATTAGGAGATACTATAGACATTCATGCAGGTGGAGAAGATTTACAATTTCCACATCATGAAAATGAAATAGCACAGTCAGAAACTCTTACAGAAAAAACCTTTGCTAATTACTGGATGCATAATGGAATGTTGACAATAGATGATAGAAAGATGTCTAAGTCAGAGGGTAATTTCTTTACAGTTGAAGAAATAAGAGAGGAATTCGATTTAGAAGTTCTAAGATATTTCCTAATATCATCACACTATAGAACGCCTATTAATTTTAGTAGAGATATAATGGAACAAATGAAGAATGCTTTAGAAAGACTTTATAATGGTAAAAAGAATTTAGAGTATCTTTTAGAAAAATCATCAAATCATAAATTGGATAAAAAAACAGAGGCAGAATTAGAGAAGATAGATGAATTTAAAGAGAACTTCATATTAAATATGCGAGATGATTTAAATACAGCTGCAGCTATTTCAGAACTATTTGACTTAGTCAGATATGTGAATCAAAATATGACTATTGAAACCAGTAAAAAATCAATTGAGAGAGCATATAAAGTATTGCTTGAATTGAGTAATATTTTAGGAATATTACAAAAAGAAGATGAGTTATTAGACGATGAGATACAGGAATTAATAGATAAAAGAACAGAAGCTAGGGAGAATAAAGACTTTGCTCTATCAGATAAAATAAGAGATGATTTAATTGAAAAAGGAATTCATCTGGAAGACACAGCAGAAGGTGTTAAATGGAGACGATTATAGATGGGTGAAAATATATTTAGGGATATAAATAAGGATTTAACTGAAGAGGATATACTTATGTTATCTCCAGTACAGCTTGCCTATATAGGTGATGCGGTTTATGAGCTTATGATAAGAACTAATATATTAAATAGGGGAAAATCTGTGAATGAAATGCATAAATCTTCTACATTGTATGCAAAAGCCGAAGGTCAATCGGAAGTAGTTCATGAATTAGATTCTTTTTTTACTGAGAAAGAAAAGCAGATAATAAGGCGTGGAAGAAATGCTAAATCAAAATCAAGTTCGAAAAATTCTAATATAATAGACTATAAATATGCCACTGGTTTTGAGGCTATGATAGGATATCTGTATTTGAATAGAGAATACAGCAGACTTGGAGAAATATTTGAAGAAATAAAGATGACATTCAATAGGAAAATAAAGGATAAATAGGAGGAAATAAATGTCTAAGGTTAAACTTTTAAATTATACACCAGATGGAGAACGATTAATTGCATCAGCTGCAAAGCTTTGTTACTCACCTGTAGGAGTTGAAGAGATAGACGAGGGAATGACTGATGAAAATGTATCTTCCTTTTTAAATGGATTAATAAGTATGGGGCATGAAAGTCCTATTGAACATATAAGTTTTACATTTGCGGCTGAAGGAGTTTCAAGATCTTTAACTCATCAATTAGTCAGACACAGAATAGCCAGCTACTCCCAACAATCACAAAGATATGTGAAGTTGGAACAGTTTGAATATATAATTCCACCAGCAATAGAGGAAAGTCCAACTGCGAAGAAATTATTTATTCAAGCTATGGAAAAGGATCAAGAATACTATAATCAAATTGCAGAAGAACTCTATAATGAGTATTATAAAGTTATGATAAGTGAAGGAATTAGTGAAAAAAAGGCAAAAAGAGATGCAAATAAAAAAGCTATAGAAGATGCTAGATATGTATTTCCTAATGCATGTGAAACCAAAATAGTATTTACAATGAATGCAAGAACATTACTACATTTCTTTAGGCTTAGGACCTGTAACAGGGCACAGTGGGAAATAAGAGAAATGGCTATAGAAATGTTAAGACAGGTTAAGGAGATTTACCCTACAATATTTAAAAGTGCAGGACCATCTTGTATAACAGGACCATGTCCTGAGGGTGGAATGACTTGTGGAAAAATAGATGAGGTTAGAGAGAAGTTTAAAGAGATATAAAATCTAAAGTGGGAATGGATGTGTATATATGGAGTTAAATTATATTATAGGTAGAAATCCTGTAATAGAGGTTTTGAAAAGTGATAAAGAAATAGAAAAATTATTAGTCTTAAGAGGTAATCTTAAAGGTTCAATAAATAAAATAATAGGTATTGCAAAAGATAGAAATATTATAATTCAAGAAGTAAATCAAAACAAACTAGATGAAATAGCAAATGGAGGAGTACATCAAGGAGTAGCAGCAGTTATAAGTCCCTTTGAATACTCTACAATACAAGATATAATCCAATATGCAAGAGAAAAAGGAGAATCACCTTTTGTTGTAATATTAGATGAATTAGAGGATCCACATAATTTAGGCGCCATAGTTAGGACAGCAGAAGGTGCAGGAGTGCACGGTATAATAATACCTGAAAGAAGATCTGCATCTGTAAATCAAGTGGTTTATAGTTCATCTGCTGGGGCAATAGAGCATATGAGAGTTGCTAAGGTAACCAATATAAATAGGACCATAGAATATTTAAAAGAAGAGGGTCTTTGGATTTATGGTGCAGACATGAGTGGAGAGGATTATTATAAATCTAATTTAAAAGGTTCAGTAGCTCTTGTTATAGGAAATGAAGGAAAAGGAATATCTAGATTGGTAAAAGAGAATTGTGATGTTTTGATAAAAATACCTATGTTAGGTCAAGTGTCGTCACTTAATGCATCTAATGCAGCTTCAGTATTGATGTATGAAGTGGTTAGACAGAATAATGGCTAGAAAAAAATCAGAGCCAAAAGAATATCTCTTTGTGGACGGATATAATATAATAAACACATGGGATAGTTTCAAAGGATTTAAAAAGGAAAAATTAGAAGAAGCCAGAATTAAACTTAAAGATATACTAGTTGAACACAAAGCATATACAGGCATAGATATTATTCTCGTATTTGATGCCCATTTAGTTAAGGGGAATAATGGGACAAAGGAAGACTACAAGGGAATAAAGATTGTGTATACTAAAGAATATGAAACAGCAGATCATTATATAGAGAGAACAATAAGTAAGATGAGTAGACTTAAAAAAATAAGAGTGGCTACATCGGATAAATTAGAACAGGAAATAATACTGAGTAGAGGAGCTACTAGAGTATCCGCAAGAGAGCTTGAAATAGAAATCTTTGGAAATAAAAAGCTTGTAACTAAAAAAACCTCTTATAACAATGAAAAGAATGATTATCACTTTGGAAAGATGAGTGAAGAGTTAATTGAAAAGCTTAAAAAGATAAATACAAAAAAATAAGATACTTGACGAAATAGGATTGCTTAAATATAATAATGATAGATATTTAATATATTCTTTTTTATTGTAAACAATACCTGGTTAAAAGACTGATTAAAATAAAAAAGTAAAAAGTATTGACAATGGGGGAGAAAGATAGTAAGCTATAAAAAGCTTAGATGCCCTCGTAGCTCAGTCGGTAGAGCGTTTGCATGGTAAGCAAAAGGTCACCGGTTCAATTCCGGTCGTGGGCTCCAAAAAGAAACACCTGGGTATGTTTACTAGACATACACGAATATAAATACAAAGAAATCTAACAATATGGGAGGAATATAACAATGGGAAAAGCAGTATTTGAAAGAACAAAACCGCATGTAAATATAGGAACAATAGGTCACGTAGACCACGGTAAAACAACAACAACAGCAGCAATATCAATCGTATTAAACAACAGATTAGGTGGAGACGAAGCAACAATGGACTATGCAGCAATAGACAATGCTCCAGAAGAGAGAGAAAGAGGAATAACAATCTC
>JARIDA010000094.1 GCA_029257065.1 Tissierellaceae bacterium
ATGGGTAGATACAGAGATGAGAGATTTCATAATAAAAGATCCTAAATAGGATCTTTTATTATTTTAATTCATTTTTAGCTATACATAAATTAATGTGGTCATAGGTATAATCCTCTGGTAAAGCGTCTTTAATTACCCTTAAAGATTCTAATCCATTTTTATTGATGACTTCTAGTATATTTGATTCTTTTTCTTCATCTATAAATTGATCAAAATTCACATTATAACCCTCTTCTTTACATTTGACTAAATGATTAATTATTGTAGAAACTGTAAAACTTCTCTCTTTTGCAATATCTTCTAAGCTTAAACCTTTTTTATAGAATTCATAGGTATTTATATATCTTTCATCTAAGCTTTCCCTTGTTATTTTTTCTGTTTCAGGAACTTCAATATCTTTACTTTCCACATAATCTTTTATTAATCCGATAAAATCTTTACCAAAGGATTCATATTTTTTATCTCCCACTCCCTTAACTCTTAAAAGAGACTGTCGATCTATAGGAAAAAGAGATGCCATTTCTCTTAGTGTAGCGTCGTGAAAAATCATAAAGGGTGCCACTTTTTTCTCAGAAGCTATATTGTATCTTAAATCTTTTAACTGATTAAATAGGTCTTCATCTAAATTTTCTATTATGTCATCAGCTGTTGTGGATTTTCTATTATGTTTTTTAGCTAGAACTAAATCTTTTTTATGATGAATTTCTATTTCTCCATTTAACACTTCTCTAGAATTCTTTGTTAACTTAAGAGTTGGATATCTATCTGCTGTCATATGGATATAATCTCTTGATATTAAAGTCATTATAATTTCTCTTATCCCTTCATTAGAATGATCTTTCATTATTCCATAAGTAGAAACTTTGTCTAGTCCAGACTCTAAAACTCTTTTGTTTCTAGAACCTCTTAAAACTTGGGTTACCAGATTAACTCCGTATCTCTCCCCTACTCTATAGATACAAGAAAGTATTTTTTGAGAATCTAGGGTAATATCTATCATTTCCGATTCGTCTAAACAATTGCTACAATTATTACATTTTTCATAGTGGACATCTTCATCAAAATATTCTAAGATTTTTACTCTTAAACAGTCATTAGTATGACAATAGTCGATTAAATATTGTAAGTTTTCATATAGCAAGGACTCTCTGGCAGAAGAAAATGTTTGATTTTGTATTAATAATTTTTGTTGAACAATATCTGCAGGAGAATACATAAGAACACAATGACTATTCTCACCATCTCTACCAGCACGACCAGCTTCTTGGTAATAGGACTCCATATTTTGTGGCATATTATAATGGACTACAAATCTAACATCAGGTTTATCAATTCCCATACCAAATGCATTGGTTGCAACAATTATATTTATCCGGTCTAATATAAAATCATTTTGTGCTTCTTCCCTCTGATTAGGAGTCATACCTCCATGATATGCCTTTACAGAATATCCTAAAGAATTTAATTTGTCTGCTAAGGATTCCACTGTTTTACGAGTAGAGCAGTAGATAATACCTGACTTATCCCTATAGTCATTTTCGATAAATTCCTTTAAAAAATTCAATTTATCTCCTATTTTTACAACAGAATAGAAAAGATTAGGCCTATCAAATCCAATTAAAGATTCAATAGGATTATTCAATTGAAGTAGATTTTTTATTTCTGCCGTCACTCTTTCCGTAGCAGTAGCAGTGTAAGCCGCTACTATAGGCCTATTTTCAATGGAGTTGATAAAGCCAGGGATTTGTGTGTAAGAGGGTCTAAAGTCATGTCCCCATTGAGATATACAGTGAGCTTCATCTATTGCAATCATTGAAACTTCTATGGAATTCATTAAATTGACAAAGGCGAAAGTATCTAGCCTTTCTGGTGCTACATATATTAATTTATATTTATTATCTCTAATATCTTGTAAAGTTTTATTGAACTCTATATTGGAAAGAGTACTATTTAAAAAAGTCGATGGGATTCCTATTTGGTCTAAAGAATCCACTTGATCTTTCATAAGAGAAATAAGTGGAGAGACCACAATTGTAACTCCTGGAAGTAACATGGCAGGTAATTGATAACAAAGAGATTTACCTCCACCAGTAGGCATTATTCCTAAAGCATCACTTCCATTTAAAACTCCATCTATTAAAGTTTTTTGACCTTCTTTAAATTCATCATATCCAAAGTATTTTTGTAATGTATTATAAATATCCAATTTTTTCACTTCCTCACATGTGTATTATATACGACTATTAGATTTGTTTCATTGATTATATATTATTTCAAAGCTTTATTTATGTTATAATAATATTAATAATAAATTGAAAGGTGATGAGATGTTAAAAATAAAATTAGATGGATTAGAAGCCACTGAAGAATTTGGAAAAATTATTGGAGGTTTTTTAGGCTCTGGAGATATAGTTTGCTTGAATGGGGAATTGGGGGCAGGGAAAACTACACTTACAAAATCCATAGGAAAGGGTTTAGATGTAGAAGAATATATTACAAGTCCAACATTTGCCCTTATAAACCAATATGAGGGAAGGGTACCAGTTTATCATTTTGATGTTTATAGACTGGAAGGTGTTGAGGATACTTTTGATTTAGGTTTCGATGAGTATTTTTTTGGTGAAGGTGTTTGTATTATTGAATGGGCAGATCGGATAGAGGAAGCTATTCCAGAAGATAGAATAGTTTTAGATATAGAAAAGGGAAAAGAAGACAGTGAAAGATTAATTAGTATTTCAGGACATGGAGAGAAATATGAGCAGATATTGAAGGAGTTGATGAGTTGAAAGTATTAGCCTTAGACACGTCCACATTAACTTCCACTTGTGCGGTAATTAGTAATGGGGAAGTAATAGGAGAATATTCTCTTAATCAGGATATGAGTCATTCAGAAAGATTAGTTCCCATGATTGAGAATATATTGAATGAATTAAAAATAGATATTTCAGAAATAGATCTGTATGGAGTTTCAACAGGACCTGGTTCTTTTACAGGTCTTAGAATTGGTGCTGCAACTATAAAGGGATTTGCTCATGTATTTGATAAACCAGTGGTAGGAGTATCAACTATAAAAGGCTTAGCATATAATTTGCCCTTCAATAAAATAGTGGTTCCCATACTAGACGCAAGAAGAGATAGAGTTTACACAGGGATCTATTCATGGGTAGATGATGAAATTGAAACTATTCTAGAGCCAGATGTGATGAATATAGAAATTTTAATGGATAAATTAGAAGAATATGAAAATATTGTAATGAACGGAAATGGAATTTCAGTATATGGAGATAGAATAAAAGATAGATTTGGAAATAGGGTAAACTTTGCAAAATTAGGGCAAAATCAATGTAGAGCAGTTAGCATTGCTCAGTTAGCTCTTCAGAGTTTTGACAAAGGAAAAGTGGATGATTACTATACCCTGGCTCCTGAATATTTAAGAGTATCTCAAGCAGAGAGAGAACTTAAAAAGGGAGAGTAATATATGAATATAAGTTTAAGGAAAATGGAAGAAAGGGACATAGATAGGATACTGGAAATAGAGAAAAAGTCTTTTACATCCCCATGGCCAAGAAAGTCATTTGAATTTGAGATAAATTCTAATCTTATGGCCAGATATATTATAGTTGAAAGAGCAGGATGTATTTTAGGATATATTGGACTTTGGTTTATGGTGGATGAATCTCATGTGGTTAGTATTGCAGTGGATCCAGAGTATAGGGAAAATGGATTAGGTAAAATGCTTATGGAAGCAGGAATAATAGAGTCCATGTTAGCTGGAATGAATGCTATGACATTGGAAGTGAGAAAATCCAATATAGCTGCAAAAAAATTATATGAAAAATTGGGTTTTAACTCTGTGGGAATAAGACCAAAATATTATGAAGATAACAAAGAAGATGCAATTATTATGTGGAAATATTTTAAGGATGTGGAAAAATGTTAACATTAGCAATAGAAACTTCATGTGATGAAACATCATGTGCAGTATTAAAAGATGGAAGAGAAGTATTATCAAATATAATTTCATCACAAATAGAAATTCACAAAGAATATGGTGGAGTAGTTCCAGAGATAGCATCAAGAAAACATATTGAGAGTATAAATCCTATTGTGCAAGAATCACTTGATAAAGCTGGAGTAACTTTTCAAGATATAGATATAGTTGGAGTAACACAGGGACCAGGATTAGTAGGCGCACTATTAATAGGTATCTCAACTGGAAAGGCATTGGCCTATGCACTGGACATTCCTCTTATAGGAGTGAATCATATAGAAGGGCATATTTGTGCAAATTATATAGAACATAAGGACTTAAAACCTCCTTTTACCTGTTTAATAGTATCTGGTGGACATAGTTATCTGGTTCAAGTAAATGACTATACTGAATATGAATTAGTGGGTAGAACAATTGATGATGCTGCAGGAGAAGCTTTTGATAAGGTGGCCAGATCTTTAGGTCTTCCATATCCAGGAGGACCTCATATAGACAGATTAGCAAAAGAGGGAAATAAAGATGCTATAGATTTCCCTAGAATAATGCTAGAAAAAGGATCATATAATTTTAGTTTTAGTGGTCTTAAAACAGCTGTTTTAAATTATTTGAATCAAATGAATCAAAAGGATGAAGAGATAATAATAGAGGATGTGGCAGCAAGTTTTCAACAGGCCATATTAGATGTATTAGTTGAAAAAACCTTTAGGCTTGCTAAGGAAAGAGGTTCAGATAAAATAGCTTTTGCAGGCGGAGTAGCTTCTAATGAAGGATTAAGACAGGCTATGAAAAAAAGGGGTCAGGAAGAGGGAATAAAGATTTATCATCCATCTAGAGTTTTATGTACTGATAATGCAGCAATGATAGGATCATCTGCATATTACAATTATAAATCAGGTCAAAAATCTGATTTGGGTTTAAAAGTAAAACCAAATTTAGGATTATAATAAAAATAACTAATATATGATAAAATCATATATTAGTTATTTTTCTATAAACTTATCCACATATCAAAGGCGAACATAGTGTAAAAATCTGTGGACAATGTGGAGAAACTGGTGATATCCCTTGAAATTGGACTTATAACTGGGGATAAGTCTGTGGGCTATGTGTATAACTTGTTGATTCCATGTGTACTAGTCTTCAGAGAGTAAAATTAACTTTTCATAGAGTTTATTTAGCTTAGTATCTATTTTATCTCTATTTTGGCTAAGTTGCATAACCTTATCCTGATCCTCATAGGTTTCAGTTTCGGATAATTCTAAATCAATAATTTGAATCTTTTTTTCTAATTCTTCTATATCTTCTTCTAAGTTTTTAATCTCTTTTTTTAATTCTCTCTGTTCATTTAATCGGTCTCTTTCTTTTCTCTTTTCATTTTGAATTTGGGTTCTAGTCTTTTCAGGACCTTGATTTAGATCCAGTTTTTCCTCATTAATTTTTTCTACATAATAATCATAATTTCCTAAAAACTCTTCAATTCCATCTTCAGTCATTAAAAATATTTTATCTACTATACGATTTAAAAAGTATCTATCATGAGAAATTACAAAAAGTGTTCCCTCATAGTCCAGAATTGCTTCTTCAAGAATCTCTTTAGAGTCTATATCCAAATGATTGGTAGGTTCATCCATTAAGAGAAAATTGGACTTTGAAAGAATTAACTTAAGAATTGAAAGTCTACCTTTTTCTCCTCCGCTAAGATCAGAAATTTCTTTAAATACATCATCCCCTATAAACATAAATTGACTTAATATGGTTCTAATTTCTGTATGAGTTAAAGTAGGATTATCATCCCAAATTTCATCTATAATTGTTTTATCCATACTAAGATCAGACATTTCTTGATCAAAATAACCAGTTTGTACATGGTGTCCTAAAATTGCTTTACCTTTATAATCCTGAATTTTTTCTAAAATAATTTTGAAAAGAGTTGATTTTCCCACTCCATTTGGACCAATTAATCCAACTCTTTCTCCTTTATATATATTAAAGTTAATATCCTTAAATATATCCACATCTCCAAAGGATTTAGCTAAATTTTCTACCTGTAATACATCAGTACCGGATTCTATTTTAGGTTTAAATTTAAATCTTATACTATCTCTTTCACTGTGCTGGTCCATTACTTCAATTTTATCCAACATTTTCTGTCTACTTTTGGCCAATCGGTTATATCTTTCACCTCCATAGGAGATATATTGTTGTATAACCTTTTTATGTCTTGCAATTTCTTCTTGTTGATTTTCAAAATGTTTCTTATTTATTTCAATATCTTTTTTCCTTCTTTTTACAAAATCCGTATAATTAGTATTGTATTCTTTTAATCTCAGATTTTCTAAATGAAATATTCTATTTACAGATTCATCTAAAAAATATCTATCGTGAGAGATTAAAAGTGTTGCACCATCATATTCCTTTATAAATTTAGCTAACCAATCAATAGCTTCTATATCTAAATGGTTAGTAGGTTCATCAAGCAATAGTATATCTGGTTTTTCCAATAACATTTTGGAAAGTGCTAATCTAGATTTTTGCCCTCCACTTAGAACATCTACTGGTTTATCAAAATCTTCCTCTGTGAATCCAAGTCCAATAAGTGTACCTCTTATAGAGGATTCATATCCATATCCATTTAGTTTAGAGAAATCTTCAGACATTTTACTATAACTATCCATTAAACTATCTAGTTTAGAATCCTTATTCGTAGCAGCAGTAGATATATCTTCTTCTAATTGTCTTAAATTTTTTTCCATTTGAATCAAATGTTCAAAGACAGTTAAGCATTCTTCAAACAAGGTCTTATCACTTTCAACTTTAGTATGCTGCTCTAAATAACCAAGTCTAAGATCCTTTCTAATATAAATATCTCCATGATCTGGATCTAAATTCTTAGAGATGATTTTAAAAAGAGTTGTTTTTCCAGAGCCATTATGTCCAATGAGTCCTATTTTATCTCCATCAGCCACATTAAAACTTATATCTTCAATTACTGTTTCTATTCCATATGATTTTTCTATATTATTACATGTTAAAACCAACATAATTAACCTCCTAAAATCTTACTATCTATTACATTATATCAGAGTATATAAATTAACAAAGTTTAGTATTTTATTTTTTCTTTTTTTAAAAATCAAATTATAAATATATAATAAATGTTGAAATTATAAGCTTAAGATGGATTATATAAAAGATATAGAATTGAAAATAAAACTTATAAAAAAAGATTGACAAATTTATAACGCTCTGTTATACTTTTATAAGTAGAGTGATATGAGGTGGTTAAAAGATGTCAGAGAGTAATAAGAAGAAAAGAAATATTTCAAGAACAGTAATTAGAAGACTTCCTAAATACTACAGATATCTTGCTGATTTATTAGAAAAGGATGTTACAAGAATATCTTCTGGCGAATTAAGTAAGCTAGTTGGATTTACAGCATCTCAAATAAGGCAAGATTTAAATAACTTTGGCGGCTTTGGTCAACAGGGATATGGATATAATGTAGAAGAATTATTTAATGAGGTTAGTAAGATCTTGGGATTAGACAAAAAATACAAAACAATCATAATGGGAGCAGGTAATTTAGGTCGAGCAATAGCTAATTACAAAGGATTTGAGAGTTCCGGATTTGAATTATACGCTCTATTTGACAAAAAAACTGAGTTAATAGGTGAAAAAATTAGAAATATTGAAGTAAAAGATTCAGAGACGATGATAGACTATGTAGAAGAAAATAATATTGAAATAGCTATTATGACACTGCCTAGAGAATCAGCACAAAAGGTAGCTGAAGAATTAATTGAAGCAGGAGTTAAAGGTTTTTGGAATTTTGCGCCTATTGATTTAATAGTACCAGATGATATCATAGTAGAAGATGTAAGATTGAATGAATCTTTGTATACTCTGTCATATTTCTTAAAAGAATAATAGTTAAATAGTAAAAACAATTTTAAATATAATAACTCAGTTATTATATTATTTTTATGAAAAAAAGATGGGGATTGACAAAGAGCATAGGTATATAATATAACTAAGAGTGAAGATATTCGATCTTAACTTTTAATGAGTACAAAATTACGGATTATTTTGAGGAGGGAAATTTAGTATGAATTTCAATTTAACAAAAGAACAAGAAATGATTAGAGCTGTTGTTAGAGACTTTGCAGAAAGAGAAGTAGAGCCTATAGCAGGAGAAATAGACCAAAGTGGTAGATTCCCAACAGAAACAGTAGAAAAAATGGTAAAAGCAGGTTTTATGGGAATACCTTTTCCAGAGAAATATGGTGGAGCAGGAGCAGATGAACTTGCATATGCAATTACTGTAGAGGAATTATCTAAAAAATGTGGTACTACAGGTGTTATTGTATCAGCACATACTTCATTAGGTGGATGGCCAATATTTAGATATGGTACAGAAGAACAAAAAGAAAAATATTTAGTTCCACTTGCAAAAGGTGAAAAACTAGGTGCTTTTGGTTTAACTGAGCCAGGTGCAGGTACAGACGCTGCAGGACAACAAACTACAGCAATATTAGATGGTGATGAGTATATTATAACAGGATCAAAAATATTTATAACTAATGGTGGTCAAGCAGACACTTATATAATATTTGCGATGACTGATAAAAGTGCTGGAACAAGAGGTATATCAGCATTTATAATTGAAGCAGATACACCAGGATTTACAATAGGTAAAATTGAAGATAAATTAGGAATCAGAGCTTCAGCTACAACTGAACTTGTATTCCAAAACTGTAGAATACCTAAAGAAAATTTATTAGGTAGAGAAGGACAAGGATTTGCAATAGCTATGTCAACTCTTGATGGAGGTAGAATTGGAATTGCTGCACAAGCACTAGGAATAGCAGCTGGAGCATTAGAAGAATCAATTCAATACGTTCAAGAGAGAGAACAATTCGGTAGACCAATAGGTAAATTCCAAGGTTTACAATGGATGATAGCTGAAATGGCTACAGATGTTGAAGCAGCTAGATTATTAGTTTACAAAGCAGCTCACTACAAAAGAGAAGGAAAGCCATATAGTAAAGAAGCAGCAATGGCAAAATTATTCGCATCAGAAGTTGCTATGGATGTAACAACTAAAGCCGTACAATTATTTGGTGGATATGGATACACTTCAGACTACCCAGTTGAAAGAATGATGAGAGATGCTAAGATAACTGAAATATATGAAGGTACAAGCGAAGTACAAAAAATGGTTATAGCAGGATCAGTAATAAGATAATAGCTAGGAGGAATAAGCTTATGAATATAATAGTATGTATAAAACAAGTACCAGATAC
>JARIDA010000116.1 GCA_029257065.1 Tissierellaceae bacterium
AAAATAGATAATAAGCATCTTAAAAGAGCTGGTTTGGATTATTGGAATTTGCTTGAAATATGTTACTATGATTCCTTTGATCAGGTACTTGAAGAGAACTCTAATGGAACTTTTTATTATGCTACAACCAAAGCAGAAAAATTATATGTGGACCATAAATATGAAGAAAATAGTTTTTTTGTTTTTGGTAAAGAAACAAAGGGTTTAAGTGAGGATATTATATTTAATGGAGATACTAATTTAATAAAGATTCCAATGAAAAAGAATTTAACTAGATCTTTAAATTTAGCTAATTCTGTAAATATAATTTTGTTTGAAGCATTTAGACAAATAGAATTTCCATATTATAAGAGATAGGAGATAGACATATGAATATAGCAATACCGGTATTTGGTGGATTAGGATTACTATTATACGGGATGAATTTAATGGGATCAGGACTACAAAAAGTAGCTGGAAAGAGATTAGAGAAACTAATAGAGGTATTAACCAAAAATAGAATAATGGCAGTTTTAGTTGGAGCCTTAGTAACAATGATAATCCAAAGTAGTTCAGCTACAACTGTAATGGTAGTTGGTTTTGTAAATGCTGGGATGATGACATTAACACAGGCAGTGGGAATTATTATGGGAGCTAATATAGGTACAACTGTAACAGCACAGTTAATAGCATTTAATTTAAAAGATTATGCTCCAATAGCAGTAATAATAGGTATATTAATATTACTTCTCTGGAAAGACAAAAAGTCTAAAGACCTATCAGATGTATTAATTGGGTTTGGTATATTATTTATTGGTATGGATATGATGGGTGTAGGGCTTGCTCCATTAGCAGACAGTCCTGTGTTTGCAGATATTATCCTAAAGTTAAATAATCCAATATTAGCATCTATGGTGGGAATGGGATTAACTACTGTTTTGCAGAGTAGTAGTGCGTCAATAGGTATATTACAAGGTTTAGCAGCACAGGGACTTATAGATATTAATATAGCTTTTCCTATACTTTTCGGTGAAAATATAGGAACAACTACAACTGCATTATTTTCATCTATAGGGGCAAATAAAACAGCAAAAAGAGCTGCTATGATTCACTTTTTGTTTAATTTAATAGGAACAGTAATATTTATGATAATATTGAGAAAGCCAGTGACTATGGCTGTGCAAATGATTTCACCAGGAAATGTATCTAGACAAATGGCAAATGGACATACATTTTTTAATATATTAAATGTGGCAATACAACTTCCCTTTGCTAATTTATTGGTAAAGGCTTCAGAAAAATTAATTTCAGGAGAAGATGACATTACGGTAGAATCTAAATATTTAGATTTAAGAATCTTGGAGACCCCATCTATAGCTTTAGGATTAGCAGTACAAGAAACAGTAAGGATGGGAAATCTAGTGGAAGAAAATCTATTAAGGGCAAAACAGACATTTGTAGATGGAGATTTTGATAAAATAGAAATAGTGAAAGAAGAAGAAGATAGAATAGATGAATTGGAAAAAGAGATAACAAAATACTTAGTTGAATTAGGCAAGACATCTTTATCAGTTGAACAAAAAATAAAAGTAAATGAGTTGATTAATACAATAAATAACTTGGAAAGAGTTGCTGATCATGCTGATAATATGTCAGAGTTAGCAGAAATTAGAGAGGAAGAATCTACTAATATTTCCGAAAAAGCTAAAGAAGAATTGTCAGAAATGTTTATTGTAGCTAATGAAGCTTTTACTAAATCAGTAGAAGCATTTAAGACAAAAGATAAAGATATAGCAAGAGAAGTCTTAAAACTTGAAGAAGAGGTAAATAGATTAGAAGAAATAAATAGAATTAGACATATTAGAAGACTTAACGAAGGATCTTGCAATATTGATGCAGGAGTACTATTTTTAGATGCTATAAGCAATCTAGAAAGAGTGTCAGACCATGCAACTAATATAGCTAATTTAGTATTGGATATGGATTAAGAGTTTATATGTATTCTTGAATTATCATCCAAAGTGTTATATAATGAGTTAACAGTGTAAGATTATTGAAGTTGTTATAATAGAAAATGTGTATTGGAATAGCTTTGTGAATATCTTAATAGTGAAAAAAATAAAAAACAGGGCGATTATTTTAATTGCTCTGTTTTTATTTCCAAATAAAGAGTATATATAGATTATGAATATATACAAAAAAATGGGAGGTTTTTTATAATGTACGATGTAGTGATTATAGGTGGAGGACCAGCTGGATTAACCGCAGGTCTTTATGCAGCAAGAGGAAAACTTAAAACTCTAATAATAGAAAAAGAAATGGTTGGAGGACAAATAAAAAACACTAGCGAAATAGCCAACTATCCAGGAGCTATAGAGGGGGATAGTGGGTCAAGTTTAACAATGAGAATGCTAGAACAGGCAAAAAGTTTTGGAGCTATTAAGGTTAATGATGATATAATAGAGATGGATTTAGAAGGAAAGGTTAAAAAAATAAAAGGTAAAAATGATGAATATGAAGCTAAATCAGTAATATTAGCTACTGGAGCAAATCCAAGACTTATGAATGTACCAGGAGAAGAAGAATTTGCTGGAAAAGGAGTTTCCTATTGTGTAACTTGTGATGGTCCCTTTTTCCAAGATTTAGAGACATTTGTAATAGGTGGAGGAGACTCAGCAGTAGAAGAGGCAGGACAACTTTCTAAGTTTGCAAAGAAAGTTACAATAGTTCATAGAAGAGATGAGTTAAGAGCAGCAAAGTCTATACAAGAAGATGCTTTTAATAATGAGAAGATAGAATTCATGTGGGATACTGTTGTGAAAGAGATTAAAGGGGAAGGCTTATTAAAAACTATTGTCTTTGAAAATGTGAAAACAGGTGAAGAGACAGTTGTAAATGCTAGTGAAGAAGATGGAATGATGGGTATTTTTGTATATGTAGGATTTATTCCATCTACCGAAATATTTAAAGATCATATTGAATTAGAAAATGGATATATTAAAGCTAATGAAAATATGGAAACTAATATTGATGGGGTATTTGCAGCAGGAGACAATAGAATAAAACCTTTAAGACAATTAGTTACAGCTACTTCAGACGGTGCAGTAGCAGCAATTAATGCAGAGAAATATATAAATAGAATCTGGAAATAGTGGATAAAGATATCGTATTTATACGATATCTTTATTTTTTAAATAATCATTTGATTTATGGTGGTGGAATTTGATATAATAGGTCTAAGTTTAAAGGGGAATTTTTATGAAACTAGGTTTTGAATTAAAAATAGAGCAATCCCAAAAATTAATTATGACAGCTGATTTAAGACAAGCAATTGAATTATTACAGTTTAATACTACAGAATTAAATCAATACATAAATACTGAATTAGAAGAAAATCCTATGTTGGATATGATGAGTAATAGGGAAAAGGAAACTAGTTTAGAAGAACATAAGGAAACAGATGTGGATTGGGCTGAATATTTTGAAAATAGTAATAATTCAGGCTATAAACCTGAAAGGGATAGAAATCTAAAAGGGACAAATTATGAAGCTTTCATTAAAAAAGAAGAAACATTAGATGAATTTTTATTAAAACAGCTAAATCTTTTGTGTCTAGATGAAAAAGAAAAAGAAATAGGAAAAATCCTAATTAGAAGTTTAGATGAGTCAGGATATTTAGATTTAGATTTGGACTTTTTATCAAAAAAAATAAAAATAAAAATAGATAAAATAGAAAAAGTCCTTTTAAAAATTCAAAAATTTGATCCTCCAGGTATAGGGGCAAGAAATTTAAAGGAATGTTTATTGATACAGATAGATCATCTAAAAAAAGAGAAACCTTATCTTGAGATTATAATAGATGAATATTTAGAAGATTTAGCCCATAATAGGATTGAAAAAATTTCAAAAGCACTTAAGATTAAATCTTCAGAGGTGAGAAAAGCTTTAGAGATTATAAAAAAATTAGAACCTAAGCCAGGTAGATATTTATATAATGGATGGGAAGATGTTCAAATCATAACACCTGATGCAGAAATTGTATTGGTTGAAGGAAAGTATGAAGTAGTATTAAATGATGTAACAGGTCCAAGATTAAATATAAATAATTTTTATAAAAATATGATGCAAAATAAAAATGATGAAAAAACAGAAGAGTATTTAACAGAAAGATTTAATAGGGCTCTTTGGGTAATTAGATCAATAGAACAGAGAAGAAATACTATAAAGAAATTACTGGAATCAATAATAAAATATCAAAAGGATTTTTTTGAAAAAGGTGAGAAGTATATTAAGCCATTGACCATGAAACAAGTTGCAGATGATATTGAAATGCATGAATCAACTGTTTCAAGAGCAAGTAATGGTAAATATATTCAAACCCCTAGAGGACTTTATGAAATAAAATATTTTTTTACATCTGGGTTAGATGGTGAAATATCATCAACCAGTATAAAATCGATAATAAAAGACCTAGTGGATAATGAAAACAAGAAAAAACCATATAGTGATCAAAAAATATCTGAATTATTAAGAGAAAGAGGAATAAATATTTCCCGAAGAACTGTATCTAAATATAGAGATGAAATAAATATTTTATCTTCTTCACTAAGAAGGAGATAATATTTAAATAAATATAAGAATTAAAGTGAAGATAAATCACTTTAAACTAAGGAGGATGTTTAATGTCAATTAAAGTAGGAGTAAGTGGATTTGGTAGAATAGGTAGAGATGTGGTTAGAGCATATGTAGAAGGTGAATATGATAATATAGAAATAGTTGCTATAAATGCTTCAGCTGATTTTGAAACACT
>JARIDA010000020.1 GCA_029257065.1 Tissierellaceae bacterium
AGAGTAGATCCATATAAAAATAAAATATTTTTTAATGGTCAGGATGTTAATTATAGAGAACATATATACCTACTGATGAATAAACCTCAAGGATTTGTTTCATCCACTGAGGATCCATCTTCAAGAACAGTAATAGAAATACTAGAATATGAGCATCAAATATTTGATCCATTTCCAGTAGGAAGACTTGATAAGGATACAGAAGGTTTGTTGCTTATAAGTAATGATGGAAAATTAGCTCATGAATTATTAGCACCTAAAAATAAGGTAGATAAAGTTTATTTTGCAGAAGTGCTTGGTAAAGTAGAAGAAGAACATATAGAAAAGTTTAAAGAAGGAGTTATTTTAGATGATGGCTATGAAACACTACCTGCAGATCTAGAAATAATTGAAAGTGGAACTGTTTCTAAAATCAACCTTACCATTCACGAAGGTAAGTTCCATCAGGTGAAGAGAATGTTTGAAAGTATAGATATGGAGGTAATATATTTACAGAGAATTAGAATGGGTCCTTTAGAATTAGAAGGCTTTTTAGAACCAGGAGAATATAGAGAATTAACAGAAGAAGAGATTGAAACTTTAAAAAACTTTTAAAATAAAAAGAATAAAGAATAAAATTAATATATAGATAGGGTGTATGAATTGGGTTTTTATAATAAAAAAGATGGAATTTTTGATAGGTTTTTCAACAGAAGAAGTGAGTTAATTATTCAGTTAGCAAATGGAGAATTAAGTAAAAAAGAATTTTTAGAATATAATTATGACTTGGTAAGAAGGGCAAATATGTCTCCCTTTTTAAGAATAGATAATTATGAAATGGGAATGTATAATTATCAGTATTATAATGTATTAGCAAAATATTTTAATATGTTGGCTGGAGAAGCTAAGGATATGGGGAAGAACCATAGACAGATAAATGATTATGCTAATAGAAGCAATAATTATTATAATGAGAAAGATAAAGCAACTGTATCTTTACTGGAATATCTAGATTTCAAGGGAATAGATGCCTATTATATAGAAATGGAATCAAAGTCATTAAATGGTAAACTTTATGAAATTGTTTTATTGGATTATGATAAAGCAATCTTCCATTCTAAATCTGAATGGCTATTAGATATATTAAAAGAAAAAGGTGTATTTAAGAATAAGAAAAAGAGGTCAATAATAGATAATTATATAAATGAAACTTATTAAATTCAAATTAGATAAGATAAAACACTATTATTTAAATAATGGTGTTTTATCTATTTATCAGTTAAATCTATCTTGTTAAGATATGTATAATTTCCTCTAAATTATCATTAGTGCTTAACTCAAAGTCTCCAGATTTTAATTTTGTACTAAGATCCATCTCTTCAGTTTTCAAAATAAATTCCGAAGAATTATCTATAAGTCCCTTATCTTCTAGTATTTCAGCAATGGAAGTAGAGTTAGATCCAGGTGGAACTGAAATTTTTATGGAGGAATCCTTTATAGGATTATTAGAATCCTCTTCATTTTTATTTTCATAGGATTCGGAAATTTTATCTTTAGCATTAACCTCTTGTATCTTATCTTCTACATTAGCCTGAGTTAATAAAGAATTATCTGATTCAGTAAATAAAAGGTCTAATCTCCATCCAATAATACCAGTAACTAAAACAATGATTCCTATTATCATAAAGTAGTCTATAGCTTCATATAAAAAATCTCTTAATCTTTCAAACTTATTATTCATTATGTCACCTCTTGTATTCTATATTATGTTTTTTTGTAAGTATACTATATAATATGAGTATAACATAGTAATAGGGAAAGGTGAATAAAGTGCAAGAAATAATTATAGGAGAAAATGATGGTGGGCAAAGAATTGATAGATTTCTAATGAAGTATTTATCTGAAGCTCCAAGAAGTTTTATATTTAGAATGATAAGAAAGAAGAATATAGAATTAAATAGGTCTAGGACAAAACCTGAAGAAATGCTAAAAGAAGGTGATAAGATTCAATTGTTCTTAGCAGATGATACCATAGAAAAATTTAGAGGTGAAATTGAAATAAATAAATCTGAATTTAAAATAGATATTATTTATGAAGATGAGAATATTATTTTGATAAATAAACCTATAGGTGTTCTCTCTCATTCTGATGAAGATGGAGAAGCGGATAATATAGTGGATGGAATGATTTCATATTTAATCGAAACAGAAGCATATAATCCAGATGATGAACATAATTTTATACCAGGAATATGCAATAGATTAGATAGAAATACATCTGGAATAATAATTGGTGGAAAAACTTATGAAGCATTAAGAGAGCTTAATAAGGCAATTAAAGAGGACAATATAGAAAGATATTATAAAACTATTGTAAGTGGCAAAATAGAAGAAGAATTGTTATTAGAGGATTATTTAATAAAGGATAATAATGAAAACAAAGTGGAAATTATGGAAGAAAATCTAGTAGGCTCTAAAAAAATAAAGACTAAAATAAAACCAATTAAATATATGAATGGTTATACACTTTTAGAGGTGAATTTAATAACAGGTAGAACACATCAAATTAGAGCACATCTTCAGTCTATAGGAAGACCAATAATAGGTGATAGAAAATACGGAGATAAGGCAATTAATAGTGAGTTTCAAAGATATGGATTAAAAGACCAATATTTACAAGCATATAAAATAGTGTTTAAAAATATTGGTGGACAATTATCTTATTTAGATAAAAATATATATAAAGCCCATTCAGTTGGAATATTAGAAAAAATAGAGACAGATTTATTTAATCTTTAGGAGGTCAGAATGTCAAAAAAAAATGTATTTATAAGAAATAAGGATATAGGAGAAGTATCAATAGATGAATTAGGACCAAAGGCTAATCTAAAAGATTTATCTGTAAAAATATTTGGAGAAGAATATAAAAAGTATTTTGGAGCCAGAATAAATAATAGTATTAAAAATTTAAATAAAAAAATAGAAGCTGGATCAGATATAGAATTCATAGATGTGCAAAATCCAGATGGATATAAAATATTTACAAGAACTGTAACAGCTGTATTTATAAAAGCATGCAAAGAGTTATTCCCTGAAAGAACAGTTAGAATAGAACATTTTATAGATTCAGGTCTATATACTAGTTTTGAAGGAGATTATAAGATTGGTTTTAAAGATATATGCGTTATAAAAGAAAAAATGCAGGAAATAATAGATAAAGATTATCCAATTTATAGAGAAAAATATTTAACAGCAGAAGCTATAAAATTGTTTCAAGAATTAGGAATAGATAGTAAAGTTAGACTATTAAAAACATTGGATAAAAAAAGAGTAGATGTATACACAATCGGTGATTACAAGGATACATATCATGGTTATTTAGCTGCATCTACAGGATATATAAAGGATTTTGAATTAAAATATTACTATCCTGGAATATTAATACTTTTTCCTAATAAAAAGAATCCAGAAGAAATACCAGAATTCAATGAACAAAAACAGTTAGCAAAAGTCTTTGGTGATTCAAAAAGATGGGCTGAAATATTAGATTTAGAATATTTGGCATCATTAAATGAAAAAATAGAAGATAATAGTATAAAAGAAGTTATAAGAATATCAGAAGCACTTCAAGAAAAGAGAATAGCTGAAATAGCTGACAAGATATGTGAAGAGAAAAATATGGATATGATATTAATAGCAGGTCCATCTTCATCAGGCAAGACAACTTTTGCCAATAGATTATCAGTACATCTAAAGGTAAATGGCAAGAAACCAATTATAATTTCAGTAGATGATTATTTTGTTAATAGAGAAAATACACCTAGAAATGAAGATGGTAGCTATGACTTTGAGGCTGTAGAAGCAATTAATTTAGAACTTTTAAATAGAGATATGATTAATTTATTAGAAGGTAAAGAAATAGAGCTACCAAAATTCAATTTTTTAACAGGTAAAAGAGAAAAATCTGGTGATTTTGTGAAATTAGACGAAGATCACCCAATAATATTAGAGGGTATACATTGCTTGAACCCAATATTAACAAAACAAATTCCAGAAAAAAATAAATTTAAAATATATATATCAGCTTTAACTCAATTAAATATAGACGCTCATAATAGGATATCTACGAGAGATGTTAGACTTATAAGAAGAATAGTTAGAGATAACAAATATAGAGGATATAGTCCAATAAAAACCTTTGAATTATGGGAAGGAGTAATAAAAGGTGAGGAAAAACATATTTTCCCTTTTCAAGAGGAAGCAGATATTATGTTTGATTCAGCATTAGTATATGAAATATCCCTATTAAAGAAATATATAGCGCCTTTGTTAGAAGAAATAAAAGAAGAGGAAAAATATTTTAGTGAAGCTAGAAAACTACTAAGCTTTTTACAATATTTTAGGAGTATAGAAGAAGATGATTCTGTTCCTGTAAATTCAATACTTAGAGAATTTATTGGGGGAATGGACATGGATGTACATTAATAGGAGTGATTTTTTGGATAAAAAGAAAGAGTATTTAGAACATCTATTTGAAAAATATTCAAATCTAGAAGATAGAGGCACTGTAGCAGATTATATTCCAGAACTTAAAAAGGCTAATTATAAAGATTTAGCCTTTTCAATGGTTGATTTAGAGGGAGAAGAGATAAATTTAGGATTATATAAAAAGTTGTTTACTATGCAAAGTATTTCCAAGATAATTAGTCTAACCTTAGCTATTATGGATAATGGTTTAAATTATGTTATGGATAGGGTTGGGTTTAAAGGTTCTGCAGATCCTTTTAATAGTCAATATAAATTAGATTTAGAATCCACAAATAAACCTGATAATCCAATGTTAAATTCAGGAGCTATATTAACAACCTCTCTAATTAAAGGTAATGGAGATTTAAAACTAGATAGGATAATTCGATTTATTAGAATTATAACAGAGGATGAAAGTATAGATTTTAATAAAAAAGTTTATGAATCAGAAAAACAAACTGGAGATAAAAATAAATCAATAGCTTATCTATTGAAATCAAAGGATATCCTAAAACTAGATGTGGAGCAGGCTTTAAATACATATTTTAAACAATGTTCCATAGAAATAAACACTTCACACTTAGCCAAAATTGGAGCTTTTTATGCTAGTCATGGAAAGAGTTTGAAAAAAAATGATTTTAATATAGATGAGGATATAATAAAGTCAGTTAACTCAATTATGACTATGGCTGGAATGTATGATTATAGTGGTGAATATGCAGCCTTAGTAGGAATACCATCTAAAAGTGGGGTTTCAGGAGGTATTTTAGGAGTTGTACCGGAAAAGTTAGGAATAGCCATATATAGTCCAGGATTAGACTCATATGGCAATTCTTTCATAGGTTATGAAATGATAAAAGAAATTTCCAAAGAATTTAATTATAGTATATTTTAACCTGCCATATGGCAGGTTGTTTTATAGGAGGATATAATGAAGCGAAAATATATTTTATATTTCTTGGTATTATGTAATATAATTATTTTAGGATGTAATGAGAAAGATATTAAGATAGAATCAGAAGAGATGGTTGGAAGTAATGGTTTAAAGATAGATCCTTTGAAAGAAAAAATAAAAGCAATGGGTTTGGATGAAAAAATAGGACAATTAATGATTCTAGGTTTTAATGGAAATAACTACAATATAGAAATCCAAAATAAAATTAATGAGTTAAAACCTTCAGGTTTTATATTGTTTTCTAAAAATATCAAAGATTATAATTCTACATTAGAATTATTAAATAAAATTAAGGTGGAAAATCAAAAGAATAGTGTTCCTTTATTTCTCTCTATAGATGAAGAGGGAGGATTGGTTAGTAGAGTTCCAAAAGAAATAGAAAAACTGCCAAAAGCTGAAGAAATAGGTAAATTAGAAAGAATGATAAATTTATATGATTTAGGAGAACATTTAGGAGAAATGTTGAAATCAATGGGATTTAATATGAATTTTGCACCTGTTTTAGATGTAAATTCAAATGAAAATAATCCTGTAATAGGATCTAGATCATATGGAGGTAATGGAGAAAAAGTTTTTCGAGTGGGAAGTGAAATACTATCAGGAATGAATAAAACTGGTGTAATAGGCTGTGTAAAACATTTTCCAGGACATGGTGACACTGAATTAGATTCTCATAAATCCATGCCTGTAGTTACCAAAAGTATTGATGATCTTAAGCAAATAGAGTTATATCCTTTTGAAAAGATAATAGATAAAGGAGTGGATTCTATTATGATATCCCATATTTTATATACTGAATTGGACTTAGTTAATCCGGCAAGTCTATCTTTGGAGATTAAAGAAAATCTTTTAAGAGGAGAGTACGACTATAAAGGAGTAATACTGTCAGATGATATGACTATGGGTGCAATTTCTAAAAACTATAATATTGTCCAAGCAGCAACAAAATTTATAGAAACAGGTGGAGATTTAGTTTTACTGTGTCATGGTGATGAGCTAGGTTATGAATTTAAAAACAATATTATAAAAGAAATAGAAAATAATAATATTTCAATTGAAGAAATAGATAAAAAAGTATATAGAATATTAAAATTGAAAGAAAAATATGAATTAAAAGATAAGAAAACTGAAAAGATAGATATAAATATATTGAATGGAAATTTAGAAAGAATATTAGAATAGGAGCATATAGTTATGGGGATAAAGAGAATTTATTATGGACCATTTAACAATTCAAAATCAGAAGAATTTTATAGTACAGTGTTAGAAAAAATAAAGAATGGAAAAGAAGAAAACTTTTATTATATATTGCCAAATGGAAAACTTTTGACCACCTATCGTGAGAAGATTATAGAGTCATTAGGTGGTTTTTTAAATTTAAATCTATTTACTTTTGATGATGTTGTAAAAGAAATACTTAAAGATGAAAATCATATAGAAATAGACGAAAATACAAAAAAAATAATCTTGACGAAAATAGTTAGAGAATCCAAATTAGATTATTTTAAAAATGTATCGGATCTATCTGGATTTATAAAAACTTTGGGAAATATTATAGGTGAAATAAAAAGATCTATAGTAATTCCAGAAGAATTTATAAAATTATCTCCTAAAAACATATTATATAAAGAAATAGGATCTATTTATATGGAATATGAAAAATATTTAAAAGATAGAAAATTAGTGGATAGAGAAGGTCAGTATATTTTAGCAGTTAAGAAATTGAAAGAGAATGTGAGTTTCCTATCCAATATAGAAGAAATAATTATAGATCAATTTTATAATTTCAGACCTATTGAACTGGAGATATTAAAAGAGATTAGTAAAAGTAAGATTGATGTGCATATAAATATTCCATTTAGGAAAGTAATTGATTTAGGAATAATAAAGAACACATTGGAAAGTTTAAAGGAAATAGGTTTTACCTTGGAGAAAATGGATTTGGGTAAAGAGAATAAATTGGAAGAAGTATTTTTTTTAGAAGAAGAATACGAAGAGATAGAAAATATAAATTTAAATATAATTCAAGCAGCTACAATGGATTTAGAAATAAAAAAGGTATTTGAAAAAATAAAAAATAAAATAAATGAAGGATATAAATACTCAGATATCCTTATAGTTCCAATGGATGATGAATACAAAGAAAAGATAGGGAAGAGATCTATAGTTGAAAAGTTACCTATTAGTATTCAGATACAGGATAAGATGATTAATAATAATTTTATATTGGAAATATTAGAATTATTTCTTATGAAAATCAATAATAATAAAAACTCCATATTAAACAGATTTCAAAACAAATATTTTATTAATAATCAAGGTCCAAATTTAGAATATGATATATATCCTTTTTTGAAAAAAATAGATTTTGACAATTTAGAAGAATTATTAGAAGAGATTAGTAAAAAAAAGGAATTTGAGTTAGAAACTGATTCTATAGATTATTTAATTTATGAATTAGAAGAAATAGAAAAAGAAGTATCAGATTTGAAATTAGAAAATACTATTAAAAATTACAATCAATATATAAGAAATCTTATGGAAAGATACAGTATTGGAACAAAGATAAATTCTATAATGAGATATTCAGAAGAAAAATTTTATATAGAAATGAAAAGTTATATAAGATTATATGAAATATTAGAAGAGATAGAAATACTATCCGAAATATTGGGTCTAATATCTATAGATGATTATTATGAATTACTTTTATCAAAACTAGAAGAAGAGATCACTTTAATCCCAGGGAATGCTAAAGGGATACAAATATTAGATTTAATTGATATAAGGGGTATAGATTATAAGATAGCATATATAATAGGTCTTTCCGAAAATAATTATCCAAATATAGAAGAGGATAATTTCTTTATAAATGAAAGGAATTATAAAAATCTTAAGTCAATGAATATAGATGTTAAAAACTACACATATAAACTAGAAAATGAAATAATAAAGTTTTCAACACTGATTTCATGTGTAAAAGAAGAGTTGAATTTTACTTATAGCAAGGGAATAGATGATGAATCTATTGCATCTATGTTTTTAGATGAAATAATCAGGATATGTGAAAAAGATATTAAATATATTGATGTATCATTTGAATATATGATTAAAGAGAATATAGATGAAATAACTACTAATAAAGAACTATCAGATTATATTTTAAAATTAAATTATAAAGATAATGAAGTAAACAAAGATTACATATCATATCACAATTCAATTTATCCTGAGAAATTCAAAAGAATACAGGATAAGATAGATTCGGATTATAATAGAAGTCTAAAGACATTTACTAAATATAGTGGAATATTATCTGAGAGTAGAGAAATAACTAGAGAATTAGAGAAGATGCATAAAAACAAAGTGTATTCCAGTAGTTATTTAGAGAGATATATTAATTGTCCATTTAGTTTTTTAATGGGAAGGATATTTAAAGTTGATGAATATATAGAAGAAATAAAAGAGTATGATCCAATGTTAATAGGAAATATTTATCATTCTGTTTTAAAAGATTTTTATGAATTATATAGGATAAAGATTAAAGAATATGTAATTTCAGATAAAGACTTGGAATTGGAGGATAAAAAAGATTTCATATTAGATTTAATATTGAAATATGGGTCAGAAGATGGATTAGATTTAAATAGTAGAAAAAGTCAATTGTTAGTAGAAGATATAAATAATAAGATTTTCAACTTTATAAAAAATGATATAGAAAGAATTAAAAATCATGGTCTAATACCAATTAAATTTGAACAAGAGTTTGGATATGAGCAAAAAATGGCTATATATGAGGATAATAAAGAGTTATTACTTAATGGCAAGATAGATAGAATAGATAGGACAAAGGATAGTAAAAGCATAATAATGGACTACAAAAGTGGTTCTTCTGGTATAGCCAATTTGAATTCCATTGAGGAGGGTTATTCATTACAAATACCTATATACTTATTAGCTGAAAAGGATAATAATCCAGTAGCAGCATTATATGGAATTATAAATCAGAATGAGTTTAGAATTACTCTTGGAGTTTTAGGAGAAACAAGTATTATAACAAATAGACATGGTGGAAAATTAGAATCTATGGAAGAATTAGAAAATATAACCAAAAATACAGAAAAAATTATATTTCAAATAGAGAGAAAAATTCTAAATGGAGAATTTCCAATTGAGCCTTATAATTGTCCAGATTATTGTTTATATAAAGACATATGTAGATATAGAAAGCAGGTGGAAATAGAGATATGAAGTTAAATAAGAATCAAAAACTAGCCATAGAGATAATAGATGAAAACTTATTGGTTAATGCAGGTGCAGGGACAGGTAAAACCATGGTCTTAGTTGAAAGGTATCTAAATATATTGGAAAATGGGAAATTAGAAAAAGGGAAAGAAATTGAATCAATAGTTGCCATAACATTTACTAAAAAAGCTGCTCAAGAAATGATAGAAAGAATAAGAGAGAAGTTACGAGAGAAATATACTGAAGATGAAAAATGGAGAAGTTTATATAGAGATATTGGAAAATCTAATATATCTACTATACACAGTTTTTGTTCTCGAATATTAAGAGAAAATCCTATAGCTGCAAATATAGATCCTATGTTTGAAATACTTGAAGATATAGAAGCTGAAAAGATACTTAAAAGTTCAATTATGGATATTTTATCTAATAAGATAGAGAGTGAATTAGATTTATACAAATTATATTCGGAATTAGAGGCTAGTACAATATCTAGTTTAATAGATGATTTTTATTATCTATATAACAATATAAGAAATACAGGTGAAGATTTAGAAAAACTAAAAAATAAATATATGAAAAATATTAAACAACTAGATATGGATCTAAATGATCTAGATGAAATTATAAAATTAGTAAACTATTTAATGGAAAGCTTAAGGTCAAATGCTAAGATAAATAATCTATTAAATGAAGAATTATGGATTGGCTTTTCAAAAGGTGATTATGAGAAAAAGGATTTAAAAGATATTTTAAATTTAATATTAAAAAACTTAGGAACATCTAAGCCATATGCAGAAGCCATAGAAAAATTAAAAAACACTATAAATAAGGTGTTTAAGTCATTTGAAATGGAAAACATAAAATTATACAAACTAATAATGGACATAATAATAGAGATAGACTTATCCTATAGCAAGAAAAAAAGAGAACTATCTGTTTTAGACTATGATGATTTACAATTAAAAGTATTGAGTTTATTGGATAATAAAGATATTAAGAGGGAATATCAAAATAAATATAGATATATTATGATAGATGAATTTCAGGATATAAATAAAATACAAAAAGATATATTTTATAAATTAAGTAGTAAAAAAGAAGATTTGGATAGGAATAATTTATTTGTAGTAGGAGATCCAAAACAATCTATATATGGATTTAGAGGTTCAGATTTAAATGTTTTTTATCAGGTTCTAGAAGATATAAGAGAATTAAAAGATGAAAATATAATAACACTGGATGATAACTATAGAACCTCTAGTAATATTATGAAATTCATAAACAATATATTTACCAATCTTATGGGAGAGAGATATAATAAATTAAAGTCTAATATAGAATCTAAAAAAAATATATCAATTGAGGTGTTAGAATCTGATGAACTAGAAATACCAAAGGATATTAGTCCTGCAGAATATTCAAGATCTTTTGAAGCGAATTTAATATCCACTAGAATAAGAGATTTAGTTGATTCGGGAAAATATAATTATGGTGATATAGCATTATTATTTAGATCTACAAAAAGAGACTATATATATGAAGAATCCTTTAAAAAATATAATATACCCTATTATAATACAGGGGGAAGAGGATATTTTCAAAGACAGGAAATTCTGGATATTATAAATGCTTTCAAAGCAGTTGTAAGTCCAAAAGATCTTATATCAAATATAGGTTTTTTAAGATCACCCATGATAGGTTTATCTGACATTCAAATATATAATATAATGAGAGAAGATGGTAGTATATATGAGAAATTAAAATCTAAATTATTAAAAAGCAAATCCGGAGAAGAGGAAATATTTAAGATATTTAAAATATATGAATATTTATATGATTATAAAAATTATCATACAAATTCTGATTTAATAGAAGAAATATTAAATATTACTGATTATAGAGAATTATTATTATTGAAAAATGAAAGTAGACAATCTATAGCAAATTTGGATAAATTTATCCAACTAATTAAAGATTTTGAATTCATGAGAAAAGATGAGTCAATAGATATTTTAGAATATATAGAAGAATTGAAAAATCGAGATGAATCTCAAGCAAAAGTAGAATCTGAAAGAGAAAATGTTGTCAAAATAATGACTATACATAAATCCAAGGGTCTTGAATATCCTGTAATAATAATACCAGAAATGTCTAGCGGGAGTTTTACAGATAATTCTAAAATAAACTTTCACAAAGATATTGGGATTGGATTGAAATTGAGAGATTCCAGTGGTATATATGATGAAATCAAAGAATTACAAAAAGTAGAGGAATATGAAGAAGATAAGAGAATTCTATATGTGGCTATGACAAGAGCAGAAGAATTGTTGATATTAGGTATGCAAGGTGCTAATAGAGGATTTAAAAAAATGTTGAATAAATATATAGAAGATGAAGAGGTAAAAAAAATACAAAGAATTATTTCTAATGACGGAGAAAACTTACAGGTTAAAAAGATAAAAGAGGAATATTTTCTGGAAAATAGTATAATAAAGAAACCAGGAAATATATTTGAAGATAAAAACTTTAGCAATCAAATAATAGATAAATTTAGCATAACACAATTTTTAACATTTAAGGAATGTGAAAGAAAATACTTTTTCAAATATTATAAAAAATTAGATAAAATGGAAAATCTATTAAAATCAGAAGATGGTGAAGAATTAATTCTAGATTCAAATGAATTAGAAATAAATAAAAATTCTGAAATGGATCCTTTTACAAAAGGAAATATTGTTCATGAGTTTACTGAGCTTTATGAACCTGGAATGGACCATATTAAGCTCTTATCTGACATTGCCTATAAATATAATGTGGACTATATAAGAGAAAAATTTGAACTAGAAATATATATAAATAATTTTCTAGAGCAATACAGTGATTCTTATGATAAAGTATATAAGGAAAAAAACTTTATGTTAAAATTAAATAATGGAATATTTACAGGTGCTATAGATAGAATAAATATAGAGAAGAATTATTTGGAGATAATAGATTATAAAACTAATATACTCTTTGATAAGGAACATCTATTGGAAATATATTCTCCACAATTACAGTTTTATTCTTATGTGGTAAAAGTAATATTAAATAAAAAAGTAGATAAAGCTAAATTAGTTTTTTTAAAAACAGGAGAAGTTTTAGAAGTGGATATTAGTGATTCAAAAATAGAGAAGTTGATAGATGAATTAGTCAGTTTTGTTAATTTTGTTCAAAATAATCATAATAGAATTGATTATCAGTGTAAAACAAATTGTGATAAAAAATGTCCATATGATACAATCTGTAAACGAGAATAATATTAATTGTATAGAGAGGTATATTATGAAAACAGGAATAGTATTTATAATTTTAGGTTTATTAATAATAGGGAAAGAAAATTTAAAAATGGAAGAAATAGATAATGAAAGGGTTTTCTCCATAAAGGAAAATCTGAAAAAGGATAATAATTATAAATATAAAAATCTAATAGGATTATTTTCTTTGGTATTAGGATTATTTAGAATATTAAATAAAATAATCTATTAAGGATGTTAAATATGAAAAAAAATAAAATATTTATATTGGTACTAATAATTTTATTGTTAGCACCAATATCTTCATTAGCAAAAAAAAATTCAAAAAAAGTTATAATTTTTTCTATAGATTCTATTTCAATGGAAAATATTAAGGAGTTAGAAATTGATAATTATGGAATAGGATTATTCAATTCTAAAAGTAGAAAACCTTATAATGAAAAAAACCTGTATACAAGTATTAATATAGGAAGAAAGATATCTAGAGAAAAATTAGTAGAAGAGGCAAAACTTGAATATATGGGAGATATTTTAAAAGAAGAAAATCCTGTCTATATAGGAGATCAAAATAGCAATATAAAACTATTAATTAGTGACAAAAATGATAAGGCAAATGGTATAAATCATATAGAATATGATTATGAATGGTTGGATAAAAATATAAAGAAATTATTATTAGAATCAAAATTAGTGGCTTTAGATTATAGAATATTAGATCAAAAAAATAGACTTGAAATATTAAAAAAGTTAATATATCAAAATAGAGATAATTTAATATATATAATACCTAGAACAGTTCACAAATCTGATAAAATGTATGTAAATCAGTATCTATTGCCAATATTGAAAATAGATAAAACTAATGGTGTCTTAATGAGCAGTTCTACAAAAAGAGAAAGTTTAATAGCCTTAGAAGATATATCTTTTGATATTAAAGAGAATTTTAAAAAAGAAAATAAATTTAGCATTGGGAAAAGTATAGAAATAGAAAACAAATCTAATAATTTAAAGGATATTGAGCAGATTTATAAAAAGAGTATAAATATGTTATATATATCCTATATATTTCATGGAATATTATACTTGTCCCAAGGATTAATTCTAATCTATTTATTGACAAATAGATTGAGAAAAATAGCTATAAGTACTTTTATATTTACTACTAATAATATTTGGATAACTTTAATAATGTCACTAATAGATATCCAATATAATTTATTATTGTATTTAATATTAATAATTATAATAAATACTCTTATCACAAAAGAAATGATAAAAAATAATAAATATGTAGAAAAATCAATAGTTTTAACCTACTTTTTAATTGTATTAGGTATATTGTTTAAAACGGAATTAATATATAACTCTTATATTGGATATAATAATTTAATATATGGAGCAAGATATTATGGATTTAATAATGGTATAGCAGCAGTTCTATTAGCATCTTCAATATTTACAATTATAAAAGTGGATGATTATATTAATAGTGAAAAGCTTAAAAAAATTCTTATTGCTACAATTCCAATAATTAATTTAATATGTTTATCCACAAATTTTGGTGCAAATACTGGAGCTTTCATATCTGCCATAATATTATTAATATTAATATATTATAACTATTTGTTTTCAAGTAAAATAAATATAAAAACTTTAATAATTTTTATTATAATTGGAATTACTATTTTTGCAATAAATATTTATTATGATAGTATAAGCTTGAATAAGAGTCATGCTATTCAATTTTTTGAAAGAATAAAATTGAATGGATTTGGAGAAATATACTATATGGTTACTTTTAAGTTGAAAGAGCTTATTAAACTTACTATTATGCCACCATTTTCAATAGTCTTAATATGCCAATTTATTATATTGAAAAAATTGTTTGTAAGAAATCATATAGGTATTAAAATAATGCTTATTGTATCTTTAGTAGGATTTATTATAAATGATACAGGAAATATATTGTTAGTATATATGTTGAATTATTTAATACTAGCTTTATTAATAAAAAATGAGTATATTAAGAATACAATTGTTAAGATTTAGAAGAAAATTATTAAATAGGAGGAAAAGTATGATTAAACGTTTTATAGAGTATTATAAACCCCATAAAAAACTGTTCTATATAGATATGTTTTTTGCTTTATTAATATCAATATTTGATTTGATATTTCCAATGTTCACTAGAAGAATGATAAATGAGATAATACCCAATGGTAGAATGGATTTATTAATTCGTTGGAGTATAGTTATGATTTTTCTGTTTATAATAAGATATATAAGTACCTATATAGTAGCTTATTGGGGACATTTATTAGGAGTAAGAATAGAACATGATATGAGAAGGGATATATTCACACATTTACAAAAATTACCTTTTAGTTACTATGATGATAATGAAACAGGACATATTATGTCTAGGATAGTCAATGACCTAAGAGATATAACGGAATTAGCTCATCATGGGCCAGAAGATATTTTTATATCTGCAATAATGTTAATAGGATCTTTCTTTTTACTACTGAGAATAGAATGGAGACTTACTTTAATAATATTTGCATTTATACCTTTAATAATATTATTTGCTGCTAGAAGAAGACATAAGATGTCGGATGCATTTAGTGCTGTTAGAAAAGAAATATCAAATGTAAATGCGCAATTAGAAAACAGTATATCAGGAGTGAGAGTAGCAAAATCTTTTACAAATGAAGAACATGAAATAGAAAAGTTCAATAGAGGTAATGATAAGTTTAGTGAATCTAGAGGTGAAAGTTATAAGGTTATGGCAGAGTTCGCATCTGGAGTGGGTATAATGTCTAGCTTTTTAAATTTAATGGTAATATCTATTGGTGGTTACTTTGTATATACAGATATAATTGTAGTAGGAGATTTATTTGCATACACTCTATATGTTAATTTCTTTATGCAGCCTATTAGGAGATTAGTAGATTTTGCTGAACAATACCAACAGGGTATGACTGGTTTTGCCAGATTTTTAGAAATAATAGATATAGAACCAGAAATAGTTGATAGTATAAATGCAAAAGAATTGACCAATGTTAAAGGAGATATAGAATTTGATGAAGTATCTTTTAGATATAAGGATGGAGAAGAGTCTGTTTTAAAAGATTTAAATTTAGAAATTGAAGCAGGAAAAACAGTAGCTTTAGTTGGACCATCAGGTGCAGGAAAAACTACTCTTTGTCATTTGATTCCAAGATTTTATGAAGTTGATAGTGGGGAAATATTTATAGATGGATACAATATAAAGGATTTCACTATTGAAAGTTTAAGACAAAATATAGGAATAGTGCAACAGGATGTATTTTTATTTACAGGCACTATAAAAGAAAACATATTATATGGTAGACCTGGAGCAACTAATTCAGAAGTTGTAGAAGCTGCAAAACAGTCAAGTATTCATGATTTTATAATAGGATTACCAGAGGGATATGATACTTTTATAGGAGAAAAAGGGGTTAAGTTATCTGGGGGTCAGAAACAAAGAATTTCAATATCTAGATTATTTCTAAAAAATCCATCAATATTAATATTGGATGAAGCAACCTCAGCTCTTGACAATGAAACTGAAATTGCAATACAGAGATCCTTAGAAAAACTATCAGAAGATAGAACTACACTTATAATAGCTCATAGATTATCCACTATAAAAAATGCAGATACTATATTTGTATTGACACCAGAAGGTCTTGAAGAAAGCGGAACTCATGATGAATTATTAGATAAGGACGGATTATACTCAAGTTTATATAAATCACAATTTGATAGATTAGACTAAAGAAATCTTTTAAAGATTTCTTTTCTATTATAAATCATTTTAAAGGGTATATATATTGTAAGAGATTTGTAACAAATAGAGACGATATAAATGATATTCTGTATATAGAATATTAGTAAATATCTTAAGAGGTGATTTTATGAGTAGAGGAGAAAAAGAAAAAATGAAAAGAATGAGAAAACGCATAGGAATAGTGGTATTAATAATATTAGCTTTTGGAATTTTTAATTTAATACCCAGTTTTTCAAAATACTCAAATTCAGCTGCTATTACAGCAAATGAGATGGAGTTAATAGATGGTATGATTTTTAAGAGTCCTGTAATAAAAAGGCTAGAGATTGACTTGGATAATCGAGCAAAGGAAATAGAAGCAGAGAAGCAGAGACAATTAGAACTGGATAAAAATAAAAAAATAGCTTATTTAACATTTGATGATGGACCATCATTAAAGTCAACTCCTAAAATTCTAGATATATTAAAGGAGAATGATGTACCCGCAACTTTCTTTGTTTTAGGAAGTATGGCAGAAAGAAATCCAGAAACTTTAAAAAGAGTGCATGAAGAAGGTCATTCAATAGGTCATCACTCATATAGTCATAATTATAATTATATATATGGTAATCCTAATAACTTTATGGCTGAATTAAAAAAAACAGATGATCTTTTCAAAAGAATATTAGGAGAAGATTTTAATACGAATCTATTAAGATTTCCTGGTGGTCAGTTCGGTGCAAAGAAAAATGAGTATGCTAGAATAGCAAAAAAAGAAGGATATATTAGTCATAATTGGAATGCCCTAAATGGAGATTCTGAAGGACATAATATGTCGACGAATTTTCTTTTAAATAGATTAAAGTCCACAGTTGGAAATCAAAAGGAAGTTGTAATACTTATGCATGATACGGATGCAAAGGCTACAACTGTTAAGTCTCTACAATCATCCATTGATTTCTTGAGAAATAATGGATATGAATTTAGAAGATTACCAGAAAATTAAGGATGATAAAATGTCAGAATCAATATTAGTTGTAGAAGATGAAAAAGCAATAAGAAAATTTATTAAAATCAATCTAGAGAGAGAAGGATATAATGTATTAGAATCAGAAACAGGAGAATTTGCTCTAGATATAATTGATAAAGAAAAGATAGATTTAATAGTATTAGATTTGATGTTACCAGGAATTAATGGAAATGAAATATGTAAAAAGGTAAGGGGAAAATATAAAGATATAGGAATCATAATGTTAACAGCAAAAAGTCAGGATATAGATAAAATAAAAGGATTAGAAGATGGAGCAGATGACTATATTACTAAACCATTTAATCCAAAAGAATTAATTTTAAGAATTAAATCAATTTTAAGAAGAACAAATGTGGATGAAAAGATAGATGACAATTTATCTTTTCATCCATTTAGTATGGATATATATTCCAAGAAATTCAGAAAAAATAATATTGAAATAAAACTTACCCCTATAGAGTTTGAAATAATTAAATTGTTTATAGAAAATCCAGGAAAAGCATTTTCTAGAGATGAGATATTAAACAAGGTGTGGGGATATGAATTTATAGGTGATACAAAAATTGTAGATGTGAATATTAGAAGAATAAGATCTAAAATAGAAGAGGATCCTGGAAAACCATTATACATACAGACTATTTGGGGAATGGGATATAGATGGAAAAATGATGAATGAAAAAATAAATAAAAATAAAAGTATAAGATTAAGACTTGTAAAGAGTTTTATGCTTATTATTATAATAACTGTATTAATATTAGAAATAGCCTTAATAAGTGGAATAAAAAAATATTATTATAATAATATAGAAGATATCTTAACCAATCAGTTAGATTTCTCTATTAACTATTTGAGTAGATATCTAAGAAGTACTAATTTAGAAGATATAATAATTGATGATATAGATTTGTTTTGGAATCAGACAGCAGCACAAATACAAGTCTTTGATGGAGAGGGTAAATTAATATTAGATTCATTAGGCTCAGAGATAAATTCAATAGTTGAATTTTCAGATGTGAAAAAGGCTTTAGAAGGAAGAAAGGGAGTAGAAACTTCAAGTTCTAATTTATATGGTGAGCCGGTTATGAGTATATCCAAAGCTATAGAGATGGATAATAAATTAATAGGGGTTTTAAGATTTAGCACTTCCATGGATGAAACTAATAGCATAATTAGATTTATTAGTATGCTTTTAATCTCAATGGGATTTATAGTTGTTTTAATCTCAGGATTTGTTAGCTTGTTTTTAGCAAATTCAATAATAAAGCCTTTAAAAGAAGTTACTGAAACTGCAGAGCAGATGGCAGATGGAAGAATGGATGTTAGAAGTGAGATTGAACTGGAAGATGAAATTGGACAATTATCTAGAACTTTAAATTTTATGGCAGATGAAATATTAAAGAAAGAAGAGATAAAAAATGAATTTATATCTTCAATATCTCATGAACTAAAAACTCCATTAACTTCTATTAAAGGATGGTCAATTACTCTACAATCAGAAGATTTAGGTGGAAATGAAATCTTATCAGAAGGATTAGATATAATAGAAGAGGAAAGTGATAGATTAACTGATATGCTAGAAGAATTATTAGATTTTTCTAGATTTGCTTCTGGTGGTATAGTTTTAAGAAAAGAAAAGATTAATATTAAAAAATATTTAAATAAAATATATAAACAGTTGTATCCGAGAGCTAAATTAAATGGATTGAACTTTGAACTAGAGTTAGATGAAAATTTGGAATACTTCATAGTGGATAGTGATAGATTAAAGCAAGTTCTTATTAATCTTATAGATAATTCTATAAAATTTTCTAAAGAAAAAGGAAATATAAAATTAAAAGCCTATATAGAGGAGAATAATATAATATTTAAACTAAGTGATGATGGCATAGGTATTGCAAAAGATCAATTACCATATATTAAAGATAGATTTTATAAAGGGGATGATAGTAAATCTAATACTGGAATAGGTCTATCAATTGTAGATGAAATAATAAAACTACATTCTGGTGAAATAATAATAGAATCTGATTTAGGTGAGGGAACTGTTATAACCATTATTCTTCCAAAGGGTGAAATAGATTTATGAATAAGAAAAGTTTGATGTTTATATTGATAATAATGAGTTTAATATTATCTTCCTGCAAATTTGAAAAGTATAAAGTTAGTAATACAATTAATAGTCCAAAGCTTTTAAAGAATCCCTTGGAGGGGGAATGGTTAATAGAGGATCAGAAGATAATACCTACTATAAATTTAGAAGAAGAGGAGGATTTAGTAGGCAAAAGTGTTTATATTAAAGATAAAGCTATTTTAATAGGAGATTACTTTATTGAAGATATAAATTATAGTACTAAAAATGTTAAGGCTGAAGATTATTTATTATATAAATATAAATTAGAACCAGATTTTTTAAAAATCAATAATGGTAGGATAAGTATATTAACAATAAAATCAGATGATCAATTTGTTCTAGACATTATAATTATAGATAAAAACAAAGCTATTATATATAGAAATAATAAGTTTATATATATAAATAAGATATCAGATCAAATTGACTCCAAGAAAATGGACATTAAGAATAATAATAGAATGACTAGGCTGGAGGACCCAAAAGATTTTAGTGAAAAATCCTCTAGTTCAGGAATATTGTTAGGTTTAAAGGAAAGGATAATAGAAGGAAATATAGAAAGATGGGAATATAGAACTGTATATATAAAAATAGATGATTTGAAAGATATAAAAATATATGAAAAAGAAGACATACTTTTACCTAGAAAAAACGGATTTTATGATGTTGAAATAGATAGGAAAACAAAAGAATTAATACCATTTGATAATATAAGTATAAAATCAAAAGATAATATTGAAGACTTACAAATACATGATTCAAAATTCTTTAAAGAAATATTATATATAGGAAATGATTATATATCCTTAGAAAATACAAATAATATGGGAGAAAAAACCTTAAGAGTATATCCACTGGATTATTTAACTGAAGATAAAAACTTATTGTTATCAGAGGCATTGGATAAAGAAACTATTAATCGAATATGGAAGGATATAAAAATAAAGGAAACTGAGAAAACTAAAATTTATTTTGATGAAAAAGATTTTGGACTTATGAGAAGAAATGGATATTGGATATTAGTAGGCAATGTTAAATATAAATCAAATGGTGAAAAGAAAAAAGAAGATTATAATATAAGAGCTGTAACACCTAATTCTATTGTGAATTATGATGAACTTAGCATACCTTGGAGCTATATAAAAACTAAAGTTCCTGATTTAGTTGATGCTTTTACATCTCCAAATGGTGATATATTAATAGTCCAAACTTATAATAAAATAAAGGGATATCATATATCAAATAATATAATAATAGATAAAGAAATTTTTAGTATAGAAATAGATACTAGAGAATCCATAATAATGAATGAATGGGCTATAGGTATATATACAGATTTATGGGAAGATGAATTTTAAATTGAGAAAAAAATTAAGAATTAGATATAAGGGTATAGTATATAGTGTGGATAAATATTTAATTAGAGGAGAGATAAGATGGTAGATAAAAAAGTAGATAAAAATTCAAAGGACAGATTGGAAAATAGGTTGTTTGATTCTAGAATAATTCTTATATATGGTGAGATTAATCAAGAAGTAGCGGAAAGAGTTAGTAAGGAATTATTAGCTCTTCAAGAGGTAAGTGATGACCCGATAAAAATATTTATAAATAGCCAAGGAGGACATGTTGAAGCAGGAGATACAATACATGATATGATTAAATTTATAACTCCAGAAGTTCATATGATAGGAACAGGATGGGTTGCCAGTGCAGGAGTTTCCATATATCTTGCTGCAGATAAAGATAGAAGGTATATGTTACCAAATACTAGATTTATGATTCATCAACCACTTGGAGGAGTTCAAGGTTCAGCAAGTGATATTATAATAGAAATGGAAGAGTTACAGAGAATTAGATTAAGGATAAATAAACTTATAAGTGATTCAACAGGTCAGCCTTTAGAAAAGGTTAAGGAAGATACGGATAGAAATTACTGGATGAATCCTGAAGAAACTATAGAGTATGGAATAGCTAGTAAAATAATTACAAATAATAAAGAATTAGAACTATAAAAAGAAGGACCTATTTAGAGTTAGGTCCTTCTTTTTTATGTTTTTCTATCAAACTAAGTTTTTTGAGACGAGTTAATTTCTTGATGGCAGCTTCTCTTTTCATAGCCTCACTTTTGCTAGATAAGACCTCATAATAAACTAATTCAACAGGTCTTCTAGCTCTAGTGTATTTAGCACCCTTACCTGAATTATGAGCCTTAATCCTATTTTTCAAACTCACAGTCCAACCTGTATATAGAGTATCATCACTACATTTAACTATATAAGTGTATTTTTCTTTAGTCATCTAAAACTTCACTCAGAACCTTAGATACTACTGGAAAAGGAAAACCCCTTCTTTGTAAGTATCCACCTAATTTTCTGTATTTAGAATTTCTATCATCATTTCGATAAGAATAAATTTTCTTTTCAGCTAATTTAAGAGCTCTTTCATATTCTTCCTTAGAATCCAAATCTACAACCTTATCAATTATATCTCTTGAAACTCCTTTTTTTTGAAGATCATATTTTATCCTATAAGATCCATGTTTATTAAGATTAACCCTATCTCTAACATAGCTTTTAGCAAAAGATAGATCATCAATATAACCTTTATCCTTACAATAATTAATGGCTAAATCAATTAAATCCTCATCATATTCTTTTCTTGTAAGATGATCCCTAATCTCTTTTTCACTTCTGGCCCTATAGGAGAGATAGTTCAAAGTAAAATTTCTAACCTTGTTTTTCTCTTCTTCTAGTAAAATATCATCTATAAATTCTTTTGTTATTTCCATATTACTTTTTAATCCATATTTATATCTTATTTCATCATAAAGTCCAAAAGCAAAAGAATCATCTATATAAATATTAACTCTATCTAAATTTCTTTTTTGTGTTTCTATTTTTGTTATTTTAATAAAAATCATCCTTAATATTTTTTTATGAAACGAGCTGTCTTTTCTAATATATTAATTGTAGTGTAATCTTTTAATTTAGTGTCAAAGGAATGATCACCTTTTTTGTGAATTAAAAATTCACAAGGAATATCTAATTCAATTGATTTTTTAGCAAATTTAACTGAGGAGTTAAAAGGAACTACATTATCTTCTTTACCATGTGCCAATAATACAGGTACCATATTTTCTGTAAGATAATCAATAGGTGAATAGTAATCATAAACATCATCTATTTCTACAGAACTACCTTTTAATGTTTGTCTTAAAGCTAATTTTGCGAAGATTGACTTATTATCATCTATTAAAATATCTTTTAAATCTGTTGGTGAGTAATAACCAACTACAGATTTTATACCTTCCATATATTCTTTGCCTTCATTTTTATCAAGAGAACTATAATATGTGGAATATAATAGTGATAAATGGCCACCTGCGGATAAACCCATAAGGGTTATATTGGAAGTATCTAATTTTAATTTATTTTTATTTAGCTTTAAAAAATCTAAACCATCTATATAGTCAGAGAATATATCTGTCATCGTATTTTTAAATCCATATCTATAGTCAATACTAGCAACTACAAAACCTTTTCCTGCTAAATATTTACACCAAGAAACATTATTAGGTTGATTCCTAAAACCGGATACCCAACCACCACCATGACAAAAATAAACTAGAGGATAACTTTCTAAAATAGGTGAATTAGGATACCATATATCAACTTTAAGATCTATGTTTTCTGTAGATTTGTATATATGTGTTTTCAATGTAAAGTCTTCTTCAGTAGATATAGGAACTTTAGAATTTAAGATTTTCCATATATATATAATTAAAGACATAAGGAAGTAAAAAACACCTAGAGCAAAATCAGCTACAGATAGCCATATGAAAATAACAAAGATATATAATTTATTTACTATAAAATACGAATTTTTTAATTTTTCTTTCCAATCTTTCATAAACACCTCATAATATTATTTTTCTAATGGATTTTCAGTCTTTTCCATTTTAAGCAAAGCTTTTTGTGACTCTTTGTCAGTAATATTAACCTTATGAAGAATATATTTAGCTAAAAAATATGCAAAAGGCAGCCAATTTACATGACTAATAGGTAATGTACGCTTTTTAGCACCCTTCATTTCGCTATATAATAGTTTTCTAGAAATCTTTGGTAATGTTCTATCAAAAATAGCATCAATAAAAGTTAATTTACTACTATCCAAAAAATGAGCATAGCTTATGGGATCTATCTTGAATAAGGGATGTATTTCCTTAGAGTTAACCAATTCATCAAAACCCATTTGTCTAACTAAATTAAATTGTTTATCATATGTTTTGTAAAGATAATCTTTGTCATGTAGATTAAACTTTGCTGTATATCCTCTTTTAACCATTTTAGGTATAAAAGACACGGCAGATGATTCATGCATAATACTTGGAATATGACCACCTGATGTCATGAAAATGGTATGAGAAATATCTTTTTCAATGGCTGCAATCATTGTAGAAACCATTCCTCCTAAACAGTATCCTAATAGCAAATTGTTATCTTGCCAAGAATTAATCTGTTTAAGCAGATCAATAGTTGAAAGCACATCTACTACAGCATGTTCCCAAAATTGAAACATGGTATTTATCTCTGGATACAAGTATGATTTACCACTAACAGAAGCATCTTCTACTCTTGTATAGTTTCCAGGTAAAATGACTAAAGTTGTATTTACACCTACTGATGCTAAATGTGGGCCTAACCATAACAGAAATTTAATATTTCTACTTCCCAATCCATGTAAAACTATTGTAGATGCTCTAATTTTTCCTTTAGGTGTGTAATTATATAAATGTACATTTTCTGTACCAGGGGCAGGATTATTATATAATGTTTTGTATCTTATATAGTTACATCTATAATTTTTCCCTTTATAGATATCTCCTGATATATATTTAATTTCTTTTTTATCATAATTAAAATTTATTTTCAAAATATCCCTTCTTTATTATAAAAATTTTTTAGAAACTCATATCATATTGTATTATATATCAAAAATAGTTCTAGTCATAGGAGAGTAGGATTATTTAACAAGAAAAGTAGAATCTAAGTAAAATAAATAGATTACTTTTGATCAAGTAATATGATAAAATTAAGAGAGAGTGAATGGAGGTATATATATGTATAATATTTTAGCATTAGTATTTAAATATATTTTTATAATAATAATCTACTTTTTTATATATAGTATTATAAGGCTTATATATTTAGATATAAGAGGTCTTAGTTTTATAACATCGGAGGACACTTCATATATTAGACTTTTAAATGATCCTGAAAGCCTACCCTTTTTAATAAAAGAATATTATGTCCTAAATAGAAAGCTAAATATAGGTAGAAGTATAAATAATGATATTATAATTCAAAATGAATATATATCTAAAAATCATGCTAGATTAGAAAAAAGAGAAGGGAAGTATTATATATCTGATTTAAATAGTTCAAATGGTACATTTCTAAATGGAAAACAAATATTAGGAACAGTAGAACTCAATAACAGGAATATAATAAAAATGGGTAATATAGAATTTGAATTTAAAACAAGATGATAGGTGATTAAATGTTTATGAAAAAAATTAAATTAAAAACACCTAGAAGACTTCTATTTTTATTTATGATAATGGCTACCATATTATTAGTCTCATATGATAAAACAGTTTTAGAAAACTTTACAATAAAAACAGTTTTAGGCTTAATAATTTTAGTTTATATATCTAATTATTTATTAAATAAGATATCTTCAGGTGATAGATATATATTTTTAATAATATCTATGTTGTTTTCAATAGGATTGATAATGATATACAGAATCAATAGTTATTTAGGAACAAAACAATTAATATGGATTGTAGTAGGAGTAATAGCTTTTTTTATTACTTATATAATTATGAAAAAAAATAAAAATTGGGATAAATATATACTATTATATATAGTAGCTGGATATTCATTGTTCTTTATGACTTTTTTATTTGGAAGTGCAACAAAGGGTGCAAAAAACTGGATAAATTTAGGATCCATTTCATTTCAGCCAGCAGAACTTATAAAAATAATCTTGATCTTCATATTAGCATCATACTATTCTAAAAAAGAAAAGTATGATCAATATAAATATGCTTCATTAGGATTAATGGGAATAGTTTATTCTTTTTTAATATTATTATTCTTACAAAGGGATTTAGGAATGGCAGTAGTTTTCTATGGTATATTTTTCTGTATTCAATATATATATGAAGATGATAGAAGGCTATTATTTCTAAATATTTTACTATTTTTATTAGGTGGACTCATAGGATATAATTTTTTTGGACATGTAAAAGTTAGAATGCAGTCTTGGATAAATCCATGGAAATATATAGAAAGACAAGGATATCAAATAACCCAATCTCTATTTGCAATAGCTGAAGGTGGCTTTTTTGGAACAGGAGTGGGTAAAGGTTATCCAGACTTTATACCTGAAGTACATACGGACTTTATATTTGCGGCCATATGTGAAGAAATGGGAACTTTAGTGGGTATAGGAATTATAATGTTGTTTTTAATATTTGTCTATAGAGGATTTAAAATAGGAATAACACAAAAAGATAAATTTTATAGGATTTTAGCACTTGGAATAAGTATATCTTTCGGAATACAAATCTTTATAATATTAGGGGGAGTACTAAAAATGATTCCACTTACAGGTATAACTTTACCATTTATTAGCTATGGAGGTAGCTCTATGCTAACAAGTTTTATAGCACTTGGAGTATTACAAAGAGCCTCCGAAGATATAGATGAAAATGGTGATAAAAATGGATAGGGAACCAAGGAAAATATTAGTTGTTCTGATTAGCATTATAGTATTATTTTTAAGTTTGATTGTTTATTTAACCTGGTTTCAAATATTCCAATCTAAAGACATCAAACAAAACTCTTATAATAAGAGACTCTGGATTAATGAGGAAAAAATAATGGCAGGGACAATTTTTGATAGAAAGGATAATGTACTTGTTTACAATGAAAAAACTGAAGATAGTTCAAAGAGAATTTATAATTATGGAAACCTATATAGCCATGTAATAGGATATAGTTATAGGGAGTACGGTAAAACAGGATTGGAACTTAAATATAACAGGGAACTTTTAGGTATAAATGAGAATTTAACTATAAATCAAATAAAAGAAATGGTTTTAGATGAAAAAAAAGGCAATTCATTAAAACTAACAATAGATCATGGTTTGCAAGAAAAATCAAGACAGTTATTAAAAGGTAGAAAGGGTGCCATTATAAGTATGAATCCTAAAACTGGAGAAGTTTACTCAATGGTAAGTAGTCCAGATTACAATGTATCAAAATTAAGAGAAGAGTGGGGCGATATAAGTATTAGTGAAGAAAGACCTCTTCTCAATAGAGCAACTCAAGGACTATATGAGCCAGGTTCAGCATTTAAAATACTAACAGCAGCCTCAATACTAGAAAATGGAATTGATACTAGCTATAACTGTAAGGGCAGTGTAGTTATAGATGGTTATGAATTTAATGACTATAATAAGACTAAACATGGGAAAATAGATCTTAAAGAAGCTTTAACAAAATCATGTAATACTTATTTTGTGAAAAAAGCAGATGAATTGGGTAAGGATAAATTAGGGCAAACAGCAGATAAATTCATGATAAATAGAGAAATTCCCTTTGATTTACCAACAGAAAACTCAAGATTTAATTATAAAGAGGATTTAGAAAAAACAGAAATAGCAGCAAGTGGAATAGGACAAGGGAAGTTACTCCTAACACCCTTTAACATGACATTGATATCAGGGGCTATTGCAAATAATGGAATTATGATGGAGCCCATATTGGTTAAAGAAATCTTAGACCCTGAAGGAAAACAAATTAAAATTAATTCACCTAAAGAATTATCTATGAGTATGGATTCGAATAATGCTAATCAACTTACACAAATGATGGTAAGTGTGGTGGAGAATGGAACAGGTAAAAATGCAAAGATAAATGGAGTATCTGTTGCAGGAAAAACTGGAACAGCAGAAAATCAATCAGGTAAAAATCATGCTTGGTTTACAGGTTTTGCCCCAGCAGAGAACCCAGAAATAGTAGTAACTGTTTTATTAGAATCTGATGGCGGATTTGGAGGAAGTGAGTCAGCACCAATAGCAAGAGAGTTAATTGACTATAGTTTAAGAAATATAAAGTAAATAGGAGGAATTATGAATAAAAAAGAAGAGTTATTGGAGAGAAATGAAATATTAGACGAATATAAATGGGATGTGGAATCCATGTATTCAAATTTAGATGATTGGGAAAAAGATTCAATAAAATTAGAAGAATTATCAAAAGAACTTTTAAAGTTACAAGGTAGATTAAGTGAGAGTGCTGAAATACTCTATAAGGGCTTAGTTTTAAAGGATGAAGTATCTAGACTTGCTAATAAACTTTACACTTATAGCTCTCTTAAATTAGATGAAGATACAAGAAAAGGAGAGTCTCAAGCTCTTTCAGATAGAGCATTTAGACTATATATAAAAGTTAGTGAAAAGGCTTCATTTTTTGTACCAGAGTTATTAGAGATTAATGAGGAAAAAATAGAAGTTTTTTTGGAAGAGAAAAGAGAACTTGAAATATATGAACATTATTTAAAAGAAATTTTAAGAAGAAAAAATCATGTACTATCATCAAGGGAAGAATCTATTATGACTAAAGTAAGTGAGATATCATCTTCTCCACAAAATGTATTTGGTATGCTAAACAATGCAGATTTAAAATTTCCAAAGATAAAAAATGAAAAGGGAATTGAAGTGGAATTAACACAAGGAAATTTCATACCATTTATGGAGTCTAAAGATAGAAGAGTTAGGAAAGACGCTTTTAAAGGCTTATATTCAACTTATAAGGGATTAGAAAATACATTTGCCTCTCTATTAGATGGAGAATTAAAGGGAAATAAGTTTCACGCTGAAATGAGAAATTATAATAATACAATGGAAGCATCCCTAGATAGAAATAATATACCTGTAAGTGTATATGATAATCTAATAAATTCAATACATGATAATATGGATAGCATGTATGATTATATGAAAATTAGAAAGAAAGCTCTTAATTTAAAAGATCATCATATGTATGATATTTATACTCCGATAGTAGAAGATGTAGAATTTAAATTCGATTATGAAGAGGGTAAAGAGATAATAAAAAAAGCACTAAAGCCTTTAGGCAAAGAGTATCTAGATATCTTAAATGAAGGATTTGAAACTGGCTGGGTTGATGTATATGAAAACAAAGGGAAAAGATCTGGAGGTTATTCAGGTGGGTCTTATGATTCAAAGCCATTTATACTATTAAACTATAAGGATACATTGGACAGTGTCTCTACTTTAGCACATGAAATGGGACATTCCATCCACAGTTTTTTATCTAGAGAAAACCAACCTTTCGTATACTCGAACTATGGTATTTTTGTAGCTGAAGTAGCTTCAACAGTTAATGAGATATTATTAATAAATTATTTAATGGAAAAATCCAAAACAAAGGATGAGAAGAAATATCTATTAAATCACCAATTAGATAGTTTTAGAACAACAGTATATAGACAAACTATGTTTGCGGAATTTGAAAGAGATATAAATAAATATATATTGGAGGGTGGAGCATTAACAGCAGAATATTTAAATGAGAGTTATAAAGAGTTAAACAGAGTATATTATGGACCAGATATTATTATAGATGAAGATATATCCATTGAATGGGCTAGAATACCGCATTTTTATTATGACTACTATGTATATCAATATGCAACTGGATACTCTGCAGCTGTATCAATTGTAGAAAAGATATTAAATAATGAAGATGGAATAATTGAAAATTATTTGAAGTTTTTAAAAAGTGGAAGCTCTAATTATCCTATAAATATATTAAAAGAAGTTGGAATAGATATGACAACTAGAGAACCTATTGATAAAGCTTTAGGAAAATTTACAGACTTAGTAGAAAATATGAAGGAAATGATATAAGAAAAAGCACTTACTTAAGTAAGTACTTTTTCTTATAAAAACTTGCCTTTTAAATGCTCCCAGTATCTACTTTTATTAAATATTATTCTATTTATTATCTTATTAGAAAAGCTTAGCTTTATGGAGTTTATATTTTTCAATAAAAGTTCATCTCCATCTACCAGTATAAGCGTTGAGTTTTTATATCTGAGAGTGGGAACCAATTTAATAACTAGATTTCCAGGAATTATGGAACTATTAAGTAATGATCTGTAGGCTTGTGAGTTTATAGCAGCTATGGGTGTAAGCTGTAAAACATTTAAGCTAGGATAAACAACGCTACCTCCCGTAGAAAGATTATAGGCTGTACTACCTACAGGTGTAGAAACAATTAATCCATCACCTGCAAATGTCTCCAGATGATTATCGTCTATGTATACATCCAGATGGATAACTTTGGATTCAGTGCCTTTTATGGAAATCTCATTTACCGCTGTAAGTGTATATTCTTTTTGATCAGTAAATATTTTAGCTTCAACAAGGGATATGGTATCAGTGGAATAATCATTATTTAAATATCTAAAAATAAAATCATCTATTTCTTTAGGACATATTTCTTGGAAAAATCCTAAGCTACCAGTATTTATTCCTACAAAGGGTATTTTAGGAAAGTTATTTTTTCTAACTGCTCTTAAAAAAGCTCCATCTCCTCCAATACAAATATTAAGCTCCGCATTATGATTATACTTATAAAAAGTTTGAAATCCTTTATCTATTAATTTAGATGTTAAAATTTGTGAAGTTTCTCTAGATTTAACATCATTATTAGATATTATGTTTATCATCCTGTTTTTTTTAAAAATAATTATCACCTTCCTAAATAAATTAAAAACTATGTGACTTACATTATATAATAAATTTTATAGAATATATAGGTAGAATACATAATAAGAATCTTTAGGCTTGAAATTATTCTAAATAAGGGTTATAATGTAATTACAAGAAAACTAAATAGTTAATAAAATATTTTCTGCAGTGTACGTTGTTTTATTATAATTTAACCTACACAGTTGATACGGGAATCCGGAGTTCTATATCCAATGACATGCCTTAGATGGAAGTCAGAAGTTATAGACAGGATACCCACCTTTATATAAAAGGGTCAGAATTATCTAAGACAACGACATTGCGGTTAATAAAATAAAACCATTTTAAATGGTTTTATTTTTTTATCTAATATTAATTATTAATAATTAATTATTAATAAATTGATTGTATAAATTTTTATAGGGTATATTAATTATAGGTGTAATTGAGAAACTAATAAATAAAAAGGAGATGTTCATATGCTAAGTGAATTTTTTAAAAACAAAAGAGAAGAACAAAAGAGAAAAGAAAGACAAGAATCAGCTAAGAAAATAGCAGCAGGTTCTGCAATAGGAGCTACAATAGGTACCATTGCAGGAATATTATTAGCTCCTCAATCAGGAGAAGAGACAAGAAAAGATATAATTGAAAAAACAAGTGAAATTACAGAAGATGTTAAAAATGCAGTGGAAGATGGAGTAGAAGCTACAAAAGAAATGCAGGAAAAGATAGTAACAGACATAAAAGTTGTAATTGATGAATTTACAGAAAAAGTTAATAAGGAATATGATGAAATAGTAGAGTTGGAAAATGAAATAGAAGAATGTGTTAAAGATGCAATTGAAGAAAAAATTGAAGAAGACGAATCAGATATTGAAGATAATAAAACTAAGGAATAGGAGGGATTGAATTGATGAATATCCCTATTACTATTCAAGATTTCTTCAAAATAATATTATATATACTTGGAATAGGAGCTTTAGCATATTTAATCTTAATTTTTAAGAATATTGTAGAAATATTAAAAAGAGTAAATAAGCTAACAGAGGAAAATGAAGAAAATTTCAATACAACTATGAATGAAATTCCAAAAATAAGTAAGGGAGTTACATCAATAGTCGAGAATACGGAGAAAGCTATTGAATCTATAGTTCCTGAAGTAGATGGAATACTCCATAGTACAAATAATATTACTGGGAAATTAGAATCTATTACTGAATTAGTAGATGGTGCTACTTATAAAGTTGCTGAGACAGTTGACTCTGTTACAAGTGATATTAGTGATACGGCGGACACTATAAAGACAAATTTAGAAAGCATTTCTGGGTATATAGCACTAATGAATGAAATATTAATTATAATAAAGAATATAATATTTAAAAAGTAAGAGCTTGCTAGAGCAGGTTCTTATTTTTCTGTTTAATGCTAAACTAATGTCTAAAAGACATTAAATAAATATTGAGAGAGGTGTTATTTTGAAAAAAATTAAAATTATTGAAAATCCTTCATCAGGTCGTCAATCTGTAGATAAAAGACTTGATAGAATAGTAAAGCTTTTATTGGATCAAGGATATACTATAAATAAATTTCTTACTAAAAAGAAAGATGATGCTATGAATGAAACAATAAAAACTTGTAAAGAAGATTGGGATCTTATCATAGTAAGTGGAGGAGATGGTACAGTAAATGAGGTTGCTAAAGGTATAGTCTATGGAAAGAAAAAAATACCTGTAGCAGTATTATCTTCTGGTACAGTGAATGACTTTGCAAATCATATGAAATTACCTAAAAATCCTAATGATTTTGTAAAGATGATAAATAAGGGTTACTATATGGATGTTGACTTAGGAAAGATTAATGATAATTATTTTGTAAATGTAGCAGCTGGAGGATTATTATCAAATGTAGGCTATCAAGTCCTTCCAGAAACAAAGCTTGTATTGGGAAGATTAGCATATTATTTAGAAGGTGTTAAAGAGATAACCAGAGAAGGCTTTGATTCAATAAGATTAGATATTAAAAGTGATGAGTTTACAGGAACTGAAGATATATTGTTATTTTTGATTTCTAATAGTAGTTCAGTTGGAGGCTTTAAAAATATTGCTCCAAAGGCAAATGTGTCAGATGGTTATCTAGATGCTGTGTTAATTAAAAAATCTGGTTTGCCTGATATAGCTAATATTATAGTGAGTATATTCACTGGGGATCATATAAATCATCCAAATGTAATCTATTTTAAGTCAAAATCCATAGAAATTTCTAGTACTGAGGATGTACCCATAGATATAGATGGTGAATATGGTGGAAAATTACCAACGAAATTTGAAATAAAGAATAAGGCTTTTAGACTTTTAACACCAGAATAATATTATTGGAAATTGAATGGAATTTTAAGTTGTTATATTTATTATTATAAGATCATTAATTAGCCCTATATATAATGTAGGGAAAAGGGAAAATAAAAAAGCATTGAAATAAGCAAAAAATAAAACTTAAAAAGCATTGACTTTTTATTTTTTAAATGTTAATATATAAAAGGTCAGTGAGAGAGAAATAGAGCAGCAAAAAAGAATTATAAAAAAGCTCTCATAAATATTTGACAAAGCAAAACAAATATAGTATTATGTTTAAGCAAGGTTGGATAACAACCGGCAAGCAAAACAACTAAATAAGAGTCAAAAAGAATTACAAAATACTTCTTGACAAAACTAATTAGCTGTTATATACTAATCAATGTCGCTCAAAACGACAGCAAATTTAAAACTGAAGCAACAAAAAAGAACTGAAAA
>JARIDA010000045.1 GCA_029257065.1 Tissierellaceae bacterium
AAATAAGAATTGTAAATTCTCCAACATTATTGGAAGAAGAATTAAAATTGTACGAAGAGTTAAAAGAACTATCAGAATATAGTCCAAGAGGATAAATTTTAGAAAAGGAGTGAGTAGGATGGATTTAAGTAAATACACACAAAAGGCAGTTGAAGCAATAGAAGTGTCTCAAAAGGAAGCAATTAAGCAGGGGAATTCCAGACTGGAGGAAATCCATATTCACTATGGATTGTTAGAGGACAAAAATGGTTTGATCACTCAGGTATTATCCTATATGGGAAAAGACCTGGAGAAGATTAGATCAGATGTTAAGGGAGAAGTGGATAATCTTCCAAAGGATTCTAGTAATACACCTTTACATGCAGGAAGAAGTTATTCAAAAACATTATTGGATGCGGAAGATGAGATGAAAAATCTAAATGATAAATTTATTTCAGTAGAACACATTTATATATCCCTGTTAAGGGAGAAAAGAACTAGATCTGAAGAAATATTTAGAAAGCATGGAATAGATTTACAGAGTTTTTTGCAAACATTAGAGACCATAAGAAGAGCTGGAGTGGAGGATAAATCTACAGATGAAGATTATGAAGCATTACTTCAATATGGTAGAGATTTAGTTCAAGAGGCTAAACGAGGTGAAATAGATCCAGTTATAGGTAGAGATGAAGAGATAAGAAATACCATAAGAATACTTTCCAGAAGAACAAAAAACAATCCAGTATTAATTGGAGAGGCAGGAGTGGGTAAAACTGCCATAGTGGAAGGACTGGCTCAAAGAATAGTTAGTGGAGATGTTCCACAGGGACTTAAGGATAAAATAATATATTCCTTAGATATGGGTGCTCTAGTTGCTGGAGCTAAATTTATGGGAGAATTTGAAGAAAGATTAAAACTAGTTTTGGATACTATTCAAAAATCAGATGGAAAGATAATTATGTTTATAGACGAGCTTCATTTAATTGTAGGGGCTGGAAAAACCGATGGAGCAATGGATGCTGCCAATTTACTAAAACCCATGTTGGCAAGAGGAGAAGTTAGAACTATAGGAGCTACAACATTAAATGAATACAGACAATATATAGAAAAAGACTCAGCACTTGAGAGAAGATTCCAAAATGTAATTGTGGACGAACCAAGTGTGGAGGACACTATATCCATATTAAGAGGACTTAAAGAGAGATATGAAATACATCATGGAATAAGAATTTCCGATGCAGCAGTAATAGCAGCTGCCACTTTGTCAGATAGATATATAACAGATAGATTTTTACCAGATAAGGCCATAGATCTAATGGATGAAGCCTCTGCAATGATCAGAACAGAAATAGATTCTGTGCCAGTTGAAATAGATGAGATAAGAAGAAATATATTACAACTGGAAATAGAAAGGGAGGCTCTTAAAAAAGAGACAGATAATCAGTCTAAAAAGAGATTAGAAATTATAGAAAGAGAATTATCAGATAGCAAAGAAGAATATGACGGATTACTTGCTAAATGGGAAGATGAAAAAAAAGGTTTGACAGAGATAAGAAATATTAAAGAGGAAATTGATAAAACCAGAATAGAAATTGAAGAAGCGGAAAGAGACTATGATTTAGAAAGACTTTCAGAGTTGAAATATGGAAAAATGATTCAACTGGAAAAACAATTGGAAGAGGCAAATAGAAAAGAAGAAGAAAAAGAAAGAATGGTAAAAGAAGAGGTGACAGAGGAAGAAATAGCAGAAGTAGTTGCTAAATGGACTGGAATACCTGTTACAAGACTGGCTGAAAGTGAAAGGGAAAAGCTATTAAGATTAGACGATACTCTTCACGAAAGAGTAATTGGACAGGGAGAAGCGGTTCAAGCAGTTGTAGATGCAGTAATTAGAGCAAGAGCTGGTTTGAAAGATATAAATATGCCAATTGGTTCCTTTATATTTTTAGGACCAACAGGAGTGGGTAAGACAGAACTTTCAAAAGCTCTTACAGAATCTCTATTTGATGATGAAAGCAATATGATAAGAATAGATATGTCAGAATATATGGAAAAACATTCAGTGTCTAGACTTGTAGGAGCACCTCCAGGATATGTAGGTTACGACCAAGGTGGACAATTAACAGAGGCAGTAAGGAGGAAACCTTATTCTGTAGTCCTATTTGATGAAATAGAAAAAGCTCATCCAGATGTATTTAATATATTATTACAGGTGTTAGATGATGGAAGACTTACTGATAATCAAGGAAGAACTGTGGATTTTAAAAATACAGTAATAATAATGACTTCTAATATAGGTTCTCACTATTTATTAGAGGGAATAACTGGAGAGGGAAATATTGAAGAGGAAACTGAGAGATTAGTAAGAGAAGAGATGGGAACTCTATTTAGACCAGAATTCTTAAATAGAATAGATGAGATAGTTCTATTTAAACCACTGAGAAGAGAAGAAATCTTTAAGATAATAGATATTCAAATAGATGAAATAGAAAATAGACTTAAAGACAAACAAATAGAGATAGAATTAACCACAGAGGCCAAGGATTTAATTCTAGATAGATCCTATTCAATGGAATATGGGGCAAGGCCAGTAAAAAGATATCTTCAAAGTGAATTAGAAACTAAAATGGCAAGAATGATTATTTCTGGAGAATTAAAAGATGAAGATATGGTTTATATAGTGGTTGAGAATGATGAACTTAAAATATCAGTAAAATAATAAAAATGGGATACCTCAGGTATCCCATTTTTATGTCATTATATCCATTAATATTCCAGAAATATTATCTAGTCTTTTTAATATATCAATTCTATTAGATTCAATTTGGAGAAAATCCTCTGTCAATTGATCTAATTCTAAATCCACCTTTTTAACAAGAGAAAAAACTCTATGCCTACCTCTTCTATCTAAAGAATTCTCTTTAAAGAAAACATGGGAATTATTAACCGAAATGTCTAAGAATTCCTTTACCAATTTTTTATATTTAATTAAATCATCTATAAACAGGCTATCTTGTAGTCGACTAGTCTGTTCTTCAATATCAGAATAAAGAGTTTCCAATTTAACTCTAATCTCTTCCTGTTTTAATTCACCTAATTTAGTTTTAAATGTATCTTGAATTGACTTTTTATCAACTGCTCTAGAAGCGTTAACCGAATTTATGCTCATCTCTCTAGCCATTTTATCAATTCTGTTTATTCCGTTCATAAGACACCTCCCTCTCTATTATATCATCGGCAGAGAAAGAAAAAAGATTAAAACTCAAGAAAATTACTATAATGTCGATAAAGTGTAGTGAAAGCTTTTTAAAAAACAAAGTCGAGGTAAAATATGAATAATATAAAATTAGATAATAAAAATTCAATTCTCCAATATCAACCAACGGGAAATATGTATTATGATATTGAGGGACAGGTTAGGGAAAATAATGGTAAAGATATAAAGATAGAAAAAAAGATGAATGATGAAGTTATTCAATATACAATTAGATTAAAAGAAGAAATAGAAGCCAAAGCTGGAGAAAAAACGAAAATAAAAAAAGAGAATATCCAGTCTATTAAAATGGAAAAAAAAGAAGAAGAAAATTACACTGATGATGAAATCAGAGATATAGGAAAAATACTTAAGGATTTAGGCTTGGAATATACAGAGGAAAATATAAGAATGATTCAAAGTTTAACTGAAAAGGGAATCAAACCAACTCAGGGAAATATCGAATCCTATAAAAAATCCAAAGAAATCTTAGGAGAAATAATTCAGGAAATAGACACAGTTTCTATAATTAGAATGTTAGATACTGGTATTGATCCAGAAGAAGCCAGTTTAGAGCAGGTTTTGGATACTTTGAAAGAGGTTAAAAATATAGAAGAGAAATTCTCTATTAAAGAATTTTTAAATTTAGAAAAACAATTAGATTATGGAGATGCAGAAAAGATATCTGAGGAAATATATGGACAAAAAATGGGGAAAGATGTCTATGACATTATAATTGCCCTAGACAAAGAGGGTCTATCCATAGACAGACTTAATATAGATAATGGGGTGGAAGTGCTATCTAAAATAAATAATTTAAAGAATATTGAGGATGGATCCTTTATTCAAGTATTAGATTCTAATATGGAGTTTTCTATAAATAATCTATTCAAATTAAAAAATGATTATAATTTAAATTCTATAGATAGTAACTCATTATCAGGAAAATTTGAAGAATTCAATCTGATCGAAGATGTTAGTCTGGACAGTATAAGACAGGTCTTAACTGAACAGGGAATTGAAGATACGGAGAGAAATCTTCAAATAGGAAGAGAATTTATTTTATTGAATATGAATATAGATTCTGAAAATCATGAAAGAGTAATTCACATGAGTGAAAAATTAATTGAGTTGAGAAACACATTAACAGATGAGAAGATAGTATCCTTATTAGACAGAAATATAGATGTATTGGAAGAAGATATTGATGAATTAATGGGACTTCTTCAGAATATGGAAATTTTAGAACAGACTGATGATATAGACATTGGACAATATGAGGATATGGAAATTTTAGAGAGTATTCAAGATAGGGATCTATTAAAATTAATTCAGTCAGGTAAGGATTTTAATCTGGAAAATATAAAAGAGATTCAGAATACGGATATAAGGGATGATTTGAGTTTTGATTTTAAAGTATTAGATAGAACTTTAAGAGTAAAGGATATGTTTCAGATAATAGGAGAAAATCCAAAGATAGAGACTATCCACTTGTCAGCAAATACTTCAGAAGAAGTGAGTCTGGAAAGATTATATGAGAGTCAATTGGAATTAAATAAATCAAATATTCAAGTAGATAATATATCTGAAGAGAGAGAGAAATTAATTTTAAATGAATATTTAAAGTCTAGAAATGACATGACAATAAATATTATTAGAGAGAGTATAAAAGATGGAAGTCAAATTGAATCCATGCCATTGGGACAGTTAAATTCCTATATGGAGAAAAAGATCAATAGATATAAGGAAATTGATGATTTAGCATCACAAATCAAAGGGATAAAAGATAATAGTGAGAGAATAATACCCTTAATTATGAAAAATGACCTTAATATGACTTTAAAAGAAATAGGAGATATAAATGCCTATTTAAAGGGAGAAGAGGGTGTCTCAAAAACCATAAGTGAAATATTGAGAAATACTGAAAAATATACGGAAAACTATAGAGAATCAATAAGAACACTACAGAGAGATATATCTAAATCAATAAAAATTGGAGATATGGGAGTTAAAGAGAATTATAAAGATCTTCACAATCTATTTCTACAAGGAGATTCAGAATTTGATAAGAGGGAAAATCCAGATAGAGAGAATAAATTTTTCCAAATTCAAAAGAAATTATCTAAAAATGATATGTTGTTTCAACTTCCAGTGGAGATAGATGGAAATTTCAAAGATTTAAATATAATAATCCCTGACAGAGGAAGGGATATGGATGGGAATAATATGAATTTCTCAGTAATTATCCAAACGGATAATTTAGGAAGTGTAAATATGGATCTAAAAATTGTAGGGAGAGATATTACAATCCAAATTCAAGAAGAAGAGAATATATTATCCAGGGAAATTTCATATCTTAAAGATTCATTAAGAGAGATGGGATATAATCTCCAATTTATGGAAGATGAAAGAAATGGATAATTTTAAAAATATTAGATTTATATCTAGAAGAAATATAGAAGAAGCCTATGGAAGAGATGAAGAGCTAAGAAAAGAATCATTAGACATTCGAGAAGAAGATCATTTTGAGAAGATAGATAGAATTCCAGAAGAAACTTTTAAAATAATTGGAAAAGTAGTTTCATTTATTCAATTGGCAGATCGGATTGAGGGGGAAAAGAGATGAGAATTAATAGTAATATACCAGCATTAAATACAAATAGATTATTAGGTAGAAATACAAATAAATTACAAGAATCACTTGAAAGATTATCATCGGGAAAAAGAATAAACAGAGCATCAGACGATGCAGCAGGCTTGGCCATATCCCAAAAGATGGATGCTCAAATAAGAGGACTTAGACAGGCATCTAGAAATGGATTAGACGGAGTTTCCATGATACAAACAGGTGAAGGTGCCCTAGGTGAAATCCATGCCATGCTTCAGAGAATGAGAGAACTTTCAGTTCAAGGTGCCAACGGAGTCTA
>JARIDA010000050.1 GCA_029257065.1 Tissierellaceae bacterium
GGAGAATAGCTAAGGCTATCAGAACTGTTGTTACGGCAGCAGCAATAAAAGACAATAAAAGAGTTGTAGTAGAAATTATACAGTAAGATATTTATATCTTACTGTTATATTATTGAGTAGGTGAATAGATGGAATATTTAATTGTAGGCAAGATAATAAATACTCATGGAATCAAAGGTGAAGTTAGAGTTCAACCTTTAACCAGTGATATTAAAAGATTTAAGGACTTAAAAACTGTTTATATAGGTGAATCTAAAGAGCTGTTGAATATTGAAAAAACAAGAGAGCATAAAAATGGCTTAATAATTATGTTCAAGGAATATGACAATATAAATCAGGTATTAAAATACAAGGAATCTGACATATATATAGATATTGAAGATAGAGTTAAACTACCTGAGGATCACTTTTTTATATTTGAATTAATAGGTCTAGAAGTTTATGATTTAAAAGACAATTATATAGGTAAAGTTATTGATATTATACAAGGTTCAAGCAATGATATTTATTTAATAAAATCTGAGAGAGATAAAGAGATAATGATACCTGGGGTTAAAAGATTTATTAAATCCATTGATATGGAAAATAGAACTATTAAAATAGATCCAATAGAAGGAATGATTTAATGAAGATAGATGTTTTAAGTCTATTTCCAGAATTTATAGATGGTTTTATAAATTGGAGTATGATAGGAAAAGCTGTTAATGGAAAAAAAGTAGAAATCTCAAATATTAATATTCGAGATTTCTCAGAAAATAAACATAATAAAGTAGATGGTTATCCATTTGGTGGTGGACCAGGAATGGTAATGGCACCAGGACCTATTTTAAGAGCTATTAACAGTGTTAAAACCTCTAATTCAAAGGTTATCTATCTATCGCCCCAAGGATCCATATTGAATCAAAGAAAATCAAAAGAACTTTCAAAAGAAGATCATATAATATTACTATGTGGACATTATGAAGGGATTGATAATAGAATAATTGAGAACTATATAGATGAGGAAATATCCATTGGAGACTTTGTCTTAACCGGTGGAGAATTACCTGCTATGGTCCTGATGGACTCTATTATTAGACTATTACCTGGTGTACTTAGTTCTGAAGAATCCTTTAAGGATGAATCACATTATAATGGGCTATTAGAGCACCCACAATACACTAGACCAAGAGAATTTGAAGGATTTAGGGTTCCAGATGTATTATTGTCGGGTGATCATAAAAAAATAGAAGAGTGGAAAAAAGAAAAATCTTTAAAAACTACTCTTACGAAAAGGCCAGATTTAATAGAAAAAGAAACTTTAAATAAAAAAGAAAAAGAAATATTAAAAAATATAAAAAATAGTTTAAAATAGTTGTAAGTCAAATTAAATTATGCTATAATACCTACGTATGTATGACTATGGATGGTCCGCTATTTTTAAATTAGTGAAAATAAGAACATCTATATAGAAGGGAGGAATTATTATAATGGATATAATAAAAATGCTAGAAGCAGAGCAACTTAGAGATGATATTCCAGAATTCAAAGTTGGGGATACTGTCCAAGTTCATTATAAAGTAGTTGAAGGTACTCGTGAAAGAATTCAATTGTTTGAAGGAACTGTTATAAAAATACAAGGTTCAGGAGTGAGTAAAACTTTTACTGCTAGAAGAATATCTTATGGAGTTGGTGTGGAAAGAACTTTCCCAATGAACTCTCCAAGAATAGATAAAATAGTTGTAACTAGATTAGGAAAAGTAAGAAGATCTAAGCTTTACTACTTAAGAGAAAGACAAGGTAGATCAGCTAGAGTTAAAGAAAAGAAAAGATAATAAAAAATCAAGGGACTGTATAGTCCCTTTTTTGTTAGGTAAAGGTGAATATAAATGAATATAAATTGGTATCCAGGGCATATGAAAAAGACTAAAGAGTCTATTCAAGTTAAATTAAGTATGGTGGATGTAGTCTTTGAGTTATTAGATGCAAGAGCACCAAGAAGCAGTGAAAACCCTGTTATAGATGAAATAATAGGAGATAAACCTAAAATAACTATATTAAATAAATCGGATTTAGCAGATGATGTAGTTAGTGAATTATGGATGAATCACTATATAGAAAAAAATTCATATTCCATTAAAATTGATTCTACGAATAAAAAGGATTTAAATGGCTTGATTAAACTGACACAGAGTATTGTAAAAGAAAAATCTAAATCACTTAAAAAACGTGGAGTAATAAATAGACCAACTAGAGCAATGATAGTGGGAATACCAAATGTAGGTAAATCCACCCTAATAAATACATTAACTGGTAGAAGAGGAGCAAGAGTAGGAAATCGACCAGGTATAACAAAAACACATCAGTGGATAAAAACCGGGTATAACTTAGAACTATTAGATACACCTGGGATTCTGTGGCCTAGATTCGAAGACAAGCAAGTGGGTATGAATTTGGCCTTTATAGGATCGATAAGAGATGAGATAATGGATACGGAGACATTGGCATTAAGATTAATAGAAAAATTATGTGAAATCTATCCAGAATTAATGGAAGAGAGATATAATTTTTCAATTGAAGATAAAGCAGGACTAGAATTGATGGAAGAAATAGCTATAAAAAGAGGATGTATTATAAGAGGTGGAGAAATTGACTATACTAGAGTTAGTCAAATAGTATTAGATGAATTTAGAAGAGGTATTATAGGTAGAATAACTTTAGAGAAACCAGAATAGGATGAAGATTAATGCTGGAGATAGAAAAAAGTTTATATGACAAAAATTATGAACTTATTGCAGGTATAGATGAAGTGGGAAGAGGATGTTTGGCTGGAGATGTAGTTGCTTGTGCAATAATAATGCCAAAAAACTTAATAATAGAAGGAGTTAAAGATTCTAAGAAGTTAACAGAGAAAAAGAGAAATGATTTATATGGAGAAATATTAGAAAATGCTATTGCTTGTGGAA
>JARIDA010000018.1 GCA_029257065.1 Tissierellaceae bacterium
TTATGCATTTTCAGGATGCAGCAGCTGCATCTATGTCAAGTTTTTTACCTGCTTGGAAGAAAATGAGAGATGATTATGATAATGAAGAAATTACAAAAGAAGAATATGAAGATTGGAAAGCAAATTGGCCTTCTAGTACTAATGCTGATTACGAATCAAATATAAGTAATAAGAAAAAAATTATAAATATCATATTAAAGATTAAAAATAACTTTGAAGGAGAATATTATGGATGACAATAATGCTATAATGATAATGGATAATTCAAATATGCTAGATGTTACTAGAGAAGCGAACTCATTAATTAAAAGATCAATTTTAAATGTTCGTGAAGATTTACAAGATAATTCTTATATTGAAGAAGCTTTAAGAGTACTTCCTGTTGGTGGGTATAGAAGTGCAATCGGTGCTTTTTGGAATGCAGTTGTAGATGATTTAAGAAATAAAATAATGTATAGAAGTTTAAATATGTTCAATAAAGAAGTAACTTTAAGTAGAGAAATTAAAACTTATGAAGACTTTCAAAATTATGTTAATGATGATGATTTAATAGAAGGTGCATATAAAATAGGCGTTATTGGTTGGGAAGCAAGTAAAGTATTAAGACATGCTAAAGAAACTCGCCATATCTTCAGTGGACATCCTAAAAGTACTGATCCCTCTATTATAAAAGTTCTTTCTATGATGGATGACTGCATAAAATATGTATTAAATGTAGACTTTCCGCCACAAATAATAGATATTGATGACTATATGCAAACTCTAGCTACAGAAAACTATGATCGTAACCCTATAGGTGTTGAAAATGCTATAGGCGATTTACCAGAAAGATATAAGGAAGAACTTATTAATAGATTGTTTTCTTCATACATTCATCAAAATAGTTCTACAATACTCAGATCAAATATTGAGTTCTGCTCTCCAATTCTTTGGAGATTACTACCAAAGCAAATTAAGATTCAGGTTATTAGAAGATTAGATCGAGAAATAGTAGAGGGTAATACTAGTACAATAAATTTAGGCTTCTCATATGTAGATATAGTAAAAGCTAATGAATATTTAAGCCTAAATTCAAAAAAATATAAAATTGAGCCTATTATTATAGAACTTGAACAAAACTTAGATGATTTCGCAATTGAAAATGAATGTGTTGATAAGTTACAAAGGTTTTCTACTAGTATACCTCTAGATTTAATCCCCAGATATGTAAATGCATTGACTCAAACCTATATTGGACATATAGGCGGTTCAGCACATTTCTCTAGAACTGACTTTTTTGCAGATGGAGCAGCCTTAAATATCCCAACAATGTTTGAGAAGTTTGATGATACGGCAGCAGATTCCTTTATTCATTCCATAGAAAATAATAAGAAAATTAAATCTAGAATTAGTAATCCTACTAAAATGAGGCGATTAAGATCTTTAGGTAATATTGTATTATCGAGAGTTTCTGAAAACTATCACAATAGAATATTGCTAGAATATCTTGTTGATGAGACAAAAGAGAAAGAATTTTTCCAAAGTTTATAGTATTTTTAATAGCAATGTTCATTATAAATACTTTTATTTAAATAAAATTTGTCAATATATTTTAAACCTAAATTTTAAATAGTACTAAAATAGTACTTTCATAAAATAAAAAAGTCTTGAACCCTTTGTTTTCAAAGGTTTCAAGACTTCTGTCTATCACTCCCACTCTATTGTTGCTGGTGGTTTGCTACTTATATCATATACTACTCTATTTACTTCTGCTACTTCATCTGTTATTCTTTTTGAGATTTTTTCTAGTACTTCTAATGGTATTGGATACCAGTTACCTTTCATACCATCTTCTGATGTTACAGCTCTTAATGCTATTGTATGCAAGTAAGTTCTTTTACCATCTAATACTCCTACTGATTGTATTCCAGGTAGTACTGCAAAGTATTGCCATATATCTAAGTTAGCTTTTTTAACTTCTTCTCTAAATATATAATCTGCTTCTCTTAAAATATCTGCTTTTTCTTTGGTCACTTCTCCAAGTATTCTTATCCCAAGACCTGGTCCTGGGAAAGGTTGTCTGTCTACTACTTCATCAGAAAGACCTAATTCTCTTCCCACATCTCTTACGCCCTGTTTGAATAGTTCTCTTAATGGTTCTACTATTTGAAAATCTACATCTTCTGGAAGTCCTCCCACATTATGATGTGATTTTACTGCTAGTTTTCCATCTTCTTGAACTGATTCTAATACATCTGATTTTATAGTTCCTTGAATTAAAAAGTCTATATCATCTAATTTTTGTTGCTCTTCTTCAAAAACCCTTATAAATTCTTCTCCAATGATTTTTCTTTTTGCCTCTGGATCTGTAACACCTTTTAGCTTTCCTAAAAATCTATCCTCTGCATCTACAGTTATTAAATTTATTTTAAATTCATCTTTGAAAGTCTTCTCTACTTGCTCTCTCTCACCTTTTCTTAATAGACCATGGTCCACAAATACACATATTAAATTGTCTCCAATTGCCTCATGTACCATAAGTGCTGCTACAGATGAATCTACTCCTCCTGATAAACCACAGATTGCTTTTTTATCTCCAATTGTCTCTTTTATATTTTGAATATTATCTTCTATAAATTTTCGCAATTTATTCACTCCTATCCTCTACTATAGTTTGGTGATTCTTTAGTTATATATACGTCATGAGGATGGTTTTCTACTAATGATGCTGATGTTATTTCCATAAATCTTGCTTTTTCTTGAAGATCCTTAATATCTTTTGCACCAGCATATCCCATTCCTGATTTTAATCCTCCTAGTAGTTGGAAAATTACATCTCCTAATGGTCCTCTATAGTGGATTCTTCCTTCTACACCTTCTGGAACATATTTTTTAGTATCTTCTTGGAAGTATCTATCCTTGCTTCCTGCGTCCATTGCTGCCAGTGAACCCATTCCTCTATATTCTTTATATCTTCTTCCCTCATAAAGAACTTCTTCACCAGGACTCTCAGATGTTCCTGCAAAAAGTGAACCTGCCATAATTGTGGATGCACCTGCTGCAATAGCTTTTGTTATATCTCCTGAGAACTTAATTCCTCCATCTGCTATTACTGGCACATCATATTTCTTTGCTGCTTCTGAACAATTTATTATTGCTGTTATTTGTGGAACACCAATTCCAGTAACAACTCTTGTCGTACAGATTGAACCAGGTCCAATTCCAACTTTAATAGCATCTGCACCTGCTTCTATTAAATCAACTGTTGCTTCTGCCGTAGCAACATTTCCTGCTATTACTTGTAAATCTGGATATTCTAATTTTATTCTTTTTACAGCTTCAATAACTCCTGATGAATGTCCATGTGCAGTATCTAGAACTATAACATCCACTTTGGATTCATATAATGCTGATACTCTCTCTATCATGTCCTCTGTTACTCCAACTGCAGCTCCTACTAAAAGTCTTCCACCTTCATCCTTTGCAGAATTTGGATGTTCTATTGCTTTTTCTATATCTTTAATTGTTATTAATCCTGTTAATCTACCTTCTTCATCTACTAATGGTAATTTTTCTATTTTATATTTTTTTAATATATCTAATGCATCATCCATATGGATATCTCTATGACCTGTAATTAAATTTTCTTTTGTCATTACATCGTCTATAAGTTTTTCTGTTTCTGTTTCAAATCTTATATCTCTGTTAGTAATTATTCCTACTAAAAGGTCATCCTTATCTACTATAGGTACTCCTGAAATTCTATATCTTTCCATAAGTTCCATTGCGTCTGCAACTTTATGATTTCTTGATAGGTAAAATGGATCTGTAATTACTCCATGTTCTGATCTTTTAACTTTGTCTACTTCCATGGCCTGTTGTTCAATAGTCATATTCTTATGGATAATTCCTATTCCACCTTCTCTAGCCATTGAAATTGCCATTCTAGATTCAGTAACTGTATCCATTCCTGCACTCATTAATGGTATATTTAAATTTAACTCTTTTGTCAATTTTGTCTTTATATCTGTTTCCTTAGGTAATACATCTGATTTACCTGGAACTAATAATACATCATCAAAAGTTAATCCTTTTCCTACAAATTCCACACTTATCTCCCCCTATATATTTCTTTATAGTATATCACAAGTTTCTAACTATTTAAACCGTGTTCAACATTGATAATATTATATATTATCTTTGCAAAATTGCAATTTATATTTATTTGACATTTAATTTATCCAGACTTATGATTGGGTTATTATGAGGAGTGATATTTTGATTAGTAGTTTTGCTTTTATTTTATTATTTGGATTTATATTTAAAATCATCTTTGAAAAGATGAAATTACCCGGTCTTTTAGGTATGATATTTTTCGGAATTCTGATTGGTCCACATTCTTTAAATTTGGTCCATAAATCTATTTTAAATATTTCCTCTGATTTAAGGAATATTGCTCTTATAGTAATTCTTCTTCGTGCAGGACTGGGTATTGATAAAAACAGTTTAAAAAATGTAGGAAGGGCTACTATTAAAATGAGTTTTATTCCTGGGATTTTAGAAGGTTTAACAGTTGCCTTTTTATCTACAAAATTATTAGGATTCACCTTTATTCAAGGTGGGATTTTAGGATTTATCTTAGCTGCTGTTTCTCCTGCTGTAGTAGTTCCTTCCATGCTAAAATTAATGGAAAAAGGTTTGGGAACCGATAAAAACATTCCTACTTTAATCATGAGTAGTACTTCTATTGATGATGTGGTTGCAATTACTATATTTGGTACTTTTATAAATATGTATTTTAATGAAGGGGCTAGTATTCTATTTCAACTTTTAAATATTCCTTCTTCTATTATATTAGGACTTCTATTTGGATTTATTATTGGATTTATGCTAATTTTTATATTTAAAAACTTCTCTATCTCTAATATGGGTAGAGTTTTAATAGTCCTATCCACATCCATGATCTTTTCAGAAATAGAAAGTTTAATCAATATACCAGTTAAAATTGCAACACTACTTGGAATTATGGGAATTGGTTTCTTTATTAGAGAAAAAGAATTTACTATTGCAGATGAGCTAAGTGTTTCACTCAATAATATATGGTTTTTTGCTCAAATATTATTGTTTACATTAATAGGTACTGAAGTTAACTTATCAATTGCTTTAGAATCTAGCTTTAT
>JARIDA010000038.1 GCA_029257065.1 Tissierellaceae bacterium
GCATAGAGAAAAATACATGTCGAATTAAAAGAACACATATTCTACAAATACATAAAATATAACTTAATGATATAAATGATTATGTTTGAAAATCCACAAAAAAGGGAATAATTATAATAACGACTATATTTAATTTGTTTTAAGGAGGCTAAAATATGTTTAACTTAACAGGTAGAGTTGCAGTAGTTACAGGTGCATCATCAGGACTTGGTAGGCAAATGTCTAAAGCTTTAGCAAAACAAGGAGCTGATGTTGCTGTACTAGCTAGAAGAATGGAGAAATTAGAAACCTTATCAGAAGAATTAAAAGAAATGGGCGTAAGAAGTATTCCAGTAGAATGTGATGTAATGGATGTGGAATCTATTGCATCAGCAAAAAACAAAGTTATGGAAGAATTTGGTAAAATAGATATTCTTATTAATTCTGCAGGAGCAAACAGAGGCGGTGCAGTAGAAGAGATGGAAGATGAAGATTGGCAATTTACAATAGATATACTCCTAACTAGTGTATTTAGAGTAACGAAAGAATTTGTAAAACCAATGTTGGATGTAAAATATGGAAGAATAATAAATATAGCTTCTATGTATGGACTACTTGGAACAAATCAGGATGTTTCTGCATACCATGCTGCTAAAGGTGGAGTAGTTAATTTTACAAGAGCTGCAGCTGCAGAATTTGCTCCTCATGAAGTGACATGTAATTCAATTTGTCCAGGATTCTTTAATACTGAGCTTACAAATGAGAATATAGAAACAGATGACTTTAAACAATATATGAGCTTAAGTGTTCCCATGGGAAGAGCAGGGGAAGAAGGAGAATTAAATGCTGGAGCAATATTTCTAGCTAGCGATGAGGCTTCCTATGTAACTGGAATAAATCTTCCTATAGATGGTGGATGGTCGAGTTCCAAATAGTTATTAATTTATAATTTAATATAATTTAAAAAATATAGATCCCCTAATATTTCAAATATTAGGGGATCTATATTTTTATTAAACCTTAAATCTTACAACCATGCTTTGTAGATTTTCAGCTAATTGAGATAATCCTTCACTCATAGCTGAGATTTCTTCTGTGGCTGCATATTGTTCTTGTATAGAAGCAGAAACCTGTTCAGTTGCTGCTGAATTCTCCTCTGCAATAGCAGAAAGTTCTTGTAAACTTTCTAAAATTTGATTTTTGGTACTATCAATAACTCCTTGGGAAGTTTCTAATTCTTGAATAGTACTTTTAACTTTATTAATCGTATCCCCTACTAATACATATTGACCCTTACATTCTCTTACGCCATCTGTTTGTTCTCCTGTAATTTCTCTAACTCTAATCATAGTATTAACAGCTTCTTCTGAGTGTTTTTGTAATTCATCTATTATATTATCTATCTCTTCTGTAGATGATGAAGATTGTTCTGCTAAATTTCTAATTTCATCAGCTACAACTGCAAAACCTCTTCCTGATTCTCCTGCTCTAGCTGCCTCTATTGCAGCATTAAGTGCTAGTAGATTAGTCTGTTCTGCTATAGATGCTATCATTTCACTTGCTTGACCTATTCTATTAGAACTTTCATTAAATTGTAAAACTACTTTATAAATATCATTGATAGCAATTTGGCTTTCACCAGTTATTTTATCTAGCTGATCTATGTCAGTTAGACCAGCACCAACAACTTCTTCGATTTCAGTAAAATCTATACCCAAATTCTCCATATGATTTTGATCATTTTTGACTATATCTTCTAAACTATGAGCCATAAAAGCTCCCTTTTCTGTAGTAATAGCTTGACTCTCTGCACCATTTGCAACATCTTCAGAAGCTCTTGAAACTTCTTCAGCAGCAACTGCTGACTGTTGAGAAGATGCTGTTAGTTGATGAGATGTGGAGGCTACTTCTTCTGAAGAGTTACCAATCTCATCTATGACATTTCTTAAATTAAGAGTAATGTTATCTATTGAATTAGCTAAGACCCCAACTTCACCTGATCTATTTAAAAATTCTTCTGGCACATCTTGAGTAAGGTCTAAATTAGACATATTTTCTAAATGATTTGCGGCTGAAATAATTGGACTTGTTATTTTGTCTCCAATTATATATGTAATAATTATACTTATAATTAATATGATTATTCCATAAATAAGAATCCTATTCTCCATAGTAGGAATAATTTCTAAGACCTCATCGGTATTTGCGTTTATAATCAAGACCCAGTCAGTATTTTCAATAGGAGAAAAACCAACATAATAATCTTCTCCAGCATAAGAGTATTCTGTGACACCCTGTCTTTCATTTAAAACAGTTGTAAAAGACTCAACTACAGATTCTAAGGACTTGTCCTCTTGATAAAGATCAAATGAATTATTCTGTGTTTTTACAAAATCTCTATTAGGATGGGCAATATCTGTTCCCTCTCCATTAATAATATACCCATATCCATGTTCTTTATATTGAATATTATCAACAATACCAGATAGAAAGTATCCATCTCTCTCTCCTAAAAGAGCACCTACAACTATTCCATTTCTCTCAATAGGTGTAGAGAAATGGATGCTAGTGCTGTCTCCTGAATCCCCGTATATCATCCCTGAAAAAGAAGATTCACCTGACAAAGCGGAATCCACATAACTTTCACCTTTTAAATTTATAAGATTCCCATCTATAAAACTAGCATTACCTTGTAAATCTACTACGGCCATATTTATGAAGGATGTGTTTTCAATTTGTGAATTTAGTGCACCCCTTTGAATATCCCAATTCATGGTTTCTAGGTCCTCCATTTGTGCAATAATTTTTAAAATACCCTGATTTTCTTTGATTTCCCCATCTACAATTTTCGACTCAGAAGAAGCCAAAAGCTCTAAGGCTTGTTCAGTTTCTCCTATAACTCCATCTCTAGCTCCTTGAATAGATACAAATCCTAAAATTAATATTACCGCTAATAATAGTGCAGTATAAGCTGCAATAAGTTTTGTTTTAATACTCCTCATTTTGAAAAGTCCTCCTTATATGAAAGTGTTGTTCTGACAGTTGAAATTATTACTAGTTTTAAAATGTGAAAATAAAAATACCTCCTTTGTAAATTTTCATATGGACAGATGAAAGCTATACAAATAAAGAAATAGGAATATTCTGAAATTTAAGAGTGTGATAATCTTAAATCTTGCAAGTTTGACCTCCATCTACTAATACCCTAATATGGGAAAATAAAACAAAGTTTACTGTTTTAAATATAGTTCAATTATAACACAGTTTACTATCAATATGATATAATATATATTTAAAAGATTGGATAATATGAATGAAAGTACTATATATAGTATAATTGATAATGAATAGAGATAATCAGGAGTGATTTATATGATAAAGGAGACCAGCGCTGGAGGTGTTGTGATATTTGGTAATGCTTTGTTGCTTCTAAGAAAATTTAATGGAGATTGGGTATTACCTAAGGGAAGGGTTGAAAAAGGAGAAACTTTAAGAGAAACAGCTTTAAGAGAAGTATTAGAAGAATCTGGTGTAAAGGGAGATATAAGGAAATATATAGGAGAAATAACATATAATTATAAAAATTATAAAAGAAATTTAAAAGTAGAAAAAGTGGTTTACTGGTATTTGATGGAAACTAATAGTATGGAATGTGTACCTCAAAAAAGTGAAGGCTTTATAGAAGCTAAATTTATCCATATGGATAGAGCAGAAGAATATGCTAAGTATGAAGATGAAAAAAAGATAATAAAAAAAGCTAT
>JARIDA010000126.1 GCA_029257065.1 Tissierellaceae bacterium
ATATATTCTTCTATATCATTCTTATCTCTTATAAAAGCACCTATTTTAGACATATCTTTTTGCAATTCTAATTGATATTCATATATATTGCTTTCATCTTTAAATTCTATATTATTTATAAAGTCTAATTTTTTATCAATTTGATCTTGAACCTGATTTTTAAAACTATCAAATTCTTTTGGTAATTGACCATATTGACTAGCTATAAACTCTGATGCTCTATAGCTTCCCACCTGTGTAGAATTTAATGCACTTCCACCTGGTCTATATACTCCTAGTGTTCCATTAACCTCTCCTACTGGGAATAAGTGTTTTATATTACTTTCCCACCAAATATTACCTGCTAATCCACCATTTTGATGTTGAGCACATACATCTATTTCTAAATATTCTTTTCTTATGTCTATATTATTATCAGCATATAAGTCTATTGCTAAAGGATTCATATGGTCTAATCTATCTATTGGTTTATCTTGAGAAGCATTTGAGTTTTTTAAGTAAGTGCTAGCCTCTTCTCCTAGTAGTTCAAAATTAAATTTACCGTCTTCTAAATTTGCACATTTAGGATTCTCTAAAAAGTCAATAAATACTCTTCTACCTTTTATTTGTGTCTCAACATATACTAATAAATCAATCATAGATGAACCATTGTTTGCCAATTTAGTAGCATCAAATGGCCACTGATATCCTTTTAAGAATACTGCATTCAATAATTCTGTTGGATTATCAAAATAATCTTCTAAAAATTCTCTCTCATCTTCCATATTTTCATCAGTGGATACATATCTTGGAATTACCTGTTGATAGGTTCCTGATAAATTCCATCTAAATTTAGTTGATGCTATTCCATATTGCCATTCCGTTAAATTGTGTGCCTTTGCCCCTGCTTCTAAAGCAATTCCCGTTGCACCACTTTGACTCCCTGGAAATACTGATCTATTATACATAGATGCAGGTCCACCTGTTCCATACACTATATTTGTTGCATTATATACTACTAATCCAAAATTTTCATCTGTTTTTGTGCTGTCTATAGCTAAAGCTCCGATTACTTCTGTTCCTTCTTCGTTTTTAAGAAGAGATATTATAGTTGTATTATCATGTATATCTGTTCCATTTTTTCTAACCTGCTCTTCTAAACTTTCTGTCATTTTCTTTGAAGTTAATGGACCAACAGAACTGGCTCTACTATTAGCATCATGATCTGTTTTATATCCTACATATTGTCCATATGTATCATGTGGAAAAGGAACTCCTATTTCTATTAATTTATAAAAACTTTTCAATGATAAGGCTCCTTCTATAAGTGCTATATCTCCATGCATAGCTCCTCCACTAAATAGTGTTTCTGCCATTTTTAATGGACTATCCAAATCTTCTAATGATGTGGATTGCTTATAGTAAGTTTGTTTATCAGATCCTGTGTTTCTAGATGTTCCTTTGTTCATACCTTCTGCTATTACTGCTATATCTTTTTGTCCCAGTTTATATAATGAATCTGCTGCATTTAAACTAGCTGCTCCTGAACCGATTACTAAAGTGTTGTATTCATAAACTGGTAATTTCATATCTTGTATTTCTATATATTTCTTAGTCAAGTTTATAACCTCCTTATATGGAATCCGCCGTCTACATTTATAACATCTCCTGTAGAATATGTCATCTCTGGTGAGCATAACAGATTTACTACATTAGCAATATCTTCTGGTTTTCCCCATCTTCTAATTGGTAATATTCCTTCTTCCTTTATAAGTGTGTCATATTTAGACTCTACAGTAGAAGTCATATCAGTTTTAATAATACCTGGTCTAACTTCATATACCATTATTCCTTCCTCAGCTAATCTATCTGCAAAGAGTGTAGTTACCATGCTAATCCCTGCCTTTGATATACAATACTCTCCCCTATTTGTAGATGATGTATATGCTGACATAGATGATACATTAACTATTTTAGATGGAAACTCTGTTTTTTCCTGATCTATCATTGCATTTGCTACAGCTTGAGTCATGAAAAAAGTTCCTTTTAAATTTATATCCATTACAAAATCATAACTTTCCGGTGTCATTTCTAAAATATTGTTTCTTTCTCTTGGTGCAACTCCAGCATTATTAACTAAAACATCTATTCTACCATGTTCTTCTGTTATAGATTTAACAATTGAATTTATACTTTTCAAATCACTTATATCTAATGATTTAAAATCCACATCTCCATTGGATTCTTTGTTTAAATCTTCAATTTCTTTAGTATTATTTCTACTTAGTGCTATTACCTTAAATCCTTCACTATATAACTTCTTTACTATTCCAAATCCTATTCCTCTAGTTCCACCTGTTACAATTGCTAATTTCTTCAATTAACTACACCCTTTCTTCTATCATTTTAGTATACATAGGTAAGTATATTTCAGAATCTCTTACAACACATCCACAGGTACCTATATTCCCTTTAAGCTCACTACACTTACTACAGGATATACAAACTTTTCTTTTATTAAGTCTGCCCTTCTCCATTAGATCTACTGCAAAATCTGGATATGCAATACTTTGTCTTCCAAAACCAATAAAAGTACATAATCCCTCTTCCAAACTGCCTGCACCTATATAAGTTCCTAAATCTCTAAACCAACTATATCCTACACCTACAATTTTGGCCTCTGGAAATTCTTTTTGTATTTCCCCTACACCTTGAATCAGTCTTTCACAACTTTTTATAACTTCTTCTTCTGGAGTATAATTACCTATATCATAAGGTCTATTCACATGTGGTATATAATATGGATTACCCATAGTTAAGCTAATTAAATTAACATCTCTTTTTACTAACTCTTCAATTAATTTTTTAGGTTCTTCTAAATCATATTTTGTATGATCCTCTTTTGAAACTCCCCATCCTTGTGGATATGGTATTCCATCATATAAGTTTAATCTACTTGCTATTGTAAGACCTTTACACTCTTCATCATTCTTAATTTTATCAATAATATTAAGCATTAATCTAGTTCTATTTTCAAAACTACCTCCATATTGTCCTTCTCTCTCATAGGCAGATAATATTTCTGATAATAAGTATCCATGACAAGCTTTAACATCAACTGCATCAAATCCAGCTAATTTAGAAAGTCTTGCAGCTTCTAAAAATTCATTTTCTAAGTTTTCTAAATAACTGTCATCTACTATTTCATAATTTTCATCTATACCTAGTTTATCATCTAATAGTTTTTTATGAGTAGCTATTACAGGTTTACTTTTACCATCTTTTTTACAATATCTTCCCGAATGATTTAATTGTATAACTGTAAATGGCTCATGATCTTCACCATATTTCTTTTTAGCTTCTGCTTTTATTCTGTCATTTAGTTTTTTAAATTCTAAATAATTATCTTCCTTTATCCACAATTGCTTATCATTGGATCTTCCATCTTCAGATATACTAACAGCTTCTATCCATATTAAACCTGATCCACCCTTTGCAATTTTTTCGTATTTTCTATATGTAAGATCTGTAGGTTCCCCTGATTTTGTTGCATCTCCACCTTCCATTGGTAGTGTAGCTATGGAATTAGGAACTATTTTTTCACCTATTTTCACTTTTTTCTTATAAGCTTCTGTATTTTTTGATATTGCTAAATTTAGATTTTTTTCTTTTATAACATCTTTCATCTCATCTAAGCTTTTATATTCAAAATTTCCTTTACTATGATTAAGACTCATAATATCCCCCTTTTGTTAAGTTTATACTGTTTGAAAGTTTCTTAATTTTCTATTTATTTAAGCATCTAATTGAATTATAGTATAGTTTTGTATATAATTATGACAATAGATTGCTAAAAAATAGGTAAAAATTGCTTATGGAGGCTGATATTATTAAAACTCATGCAATAGACTTTAATTTTAAATCTTTTACATCAAATAATATATCCTTGGAGAAACATTTCCACAATGGATATCAAATAATCTTTATTACTAAGGGATCTGCTGATTTCAAAATAAATGATAAGATATACAATTGTTCAGAGAACACACTTATTTTTATTAATAATTTAGAAGAACACAATATGAAAATAGAAGATTTACCCTATTCTAGATATGATTTAATTTTCGACTCTATATTTTTAGACACAATTATTATAGATATGCTTCTATTATCAATATTCAAAATAAGAAATGAATCTTTTAGACATGCTTTTACTATATCTGAGGATCATGTTAAATATGTTAAAGATATCTTTGAATCTTTTTATAAATTGGAAAAAAACCGAGAAACTTTTTGGCATATAAAATTTATTTCTCTCTTTTTAGAATTTATACTTTTTCTATATAATAATTATGAAAATGTTTTTCCTACTGAAGATATAAATAAAAAAAATCAGATTATATTGGATGTTCACAATTATATAGATTTAAATTTCACTTCTAATTTTACTATTGATGAATTATCATCTAAATTTTTTATAAGTAAATATCATTTAATAAGGAGTTTTAAATCTATAATTGGTTATACAATAAAAGAATATATTATTTTAAAGAGATTAAGATTGGCTAAAGACTATCTATATTTTACTGATAAGAGTATATTGGATATTTCATTTGAATGTGGATATAATGATCAGAGTAATTTTATTAGAGCCTTTAGAGACAGAGAAGGTGTTACACCCTTACAATTTAGAAAATTATATAAAAAAGAAATAGATAGTTAAATCATTATTTATCTTAACTTGTATTTGATATTTTTCTCTGATATAGTTTATTTGAAAATCAAATAAAATGTATTCTCATATAATCTTGAAAATATGGTTCAGGAGTTTCTACAGGATATCCATAAAATATCCTACTATGGGTTGAAATATTATAGTTCTATCATTATAATAGCTAAAATTCTACCCATAGAATTTTGGCTATTTTTTTATTTTATTGAATATGGAAAGGAGTTTTTATGAATTTTAAAGATTTATTAGCAGCATTAGGAGTTGTTTTAAATGCTCTACCTCAAGGTTTATTAGCATTATCCTTTGGATTTGCATCTATCCCTACAGCTTTTGCATTTATAGTAGGTGCTCTAGGCAATTTATTTTTTGGATTGGTCACACCTATTTCTTTTCAAGCTGAAACCATAACATTGGCAGGTACAATGGGTAAAGATTTAGAAGAAAGGCTTTCTATGTTAGTTTTTGGAGCCTTGTTAATGGTATTAATTGGTCTATTTGGTTGGTTTGAAAAAATCTTGTTTTTTATTGGCCCTGCAATAACAAGTGGTATGATGGCAGGTGTTGGGTTAATGCTAGCAAAGGTAGCTTTATCCATGGCAAATAGCAATAAATTAGTAGGATACTCTTCAATAGCCATAAGCTTCCTTACTTATATGTTTACAAATGATCTTGTATATACAATTACACTTTCTGTTATAGCTTCTAGTATTATAGCTATTATACTAAAACAAGAAACCAGTACTTATATAAAAGAAGATAGGAAAATTAGATTTAGAAGACCTATATTAAATTTAAATGTAATCAGAGGCGCATTAGCCATGACTTGTTTAAATATTGGAGCAAATATTGCCTTTGGTAATATTACTGCTGACATTGCTGATACCAGTGTTAATATTGATCATTTGTCTATAGTTAGTGGATTAGCAGATTTTTCATCAGCTATTTTTGGAGGAGGTCCTGTAGAAACGGTTATTTCTGCCACAGGTAGTGCACCTAATCCAGTGAACTCCGGTATTCTAATGATGGTTATTATGGCAATAATATTATTTTTGGGACTCTTACCTAAAATAGGTAAATATGTTCCTAGTGAATCTATTTCAGGTTTTTTATTTATTCTTGGTGCAGTGGTTACAGTTCCATCAAATGCACTAAGTGCATTGTCAGTTTCTGGAATTCCTGGTGGACCTTTGGTTGGTGGAATCACAATGACTGTAACTGCAATTACTGATCCATTTATTGGTATGTTAGTGGGAATAGTATTTAAATTTTTTGCTAGCTTTTTAGGTATGTAAAATGAGGAGTTGAATTATTTTGGAAAAATATATATTAACAGTTGCAGGAATTAAAAGAGAATTACCTATAGTTAAACTTAATGAGGGATTAAGTATTGCTAGTTTTGTTATATTAGGGGACACAGAATTAGTAACCGCTACAGCCAAACAATTAGCAAAAAAACTTCCCGATTTAGATGTGCTTATGACAGCTGAAGCAAAGGGAATTCCATTAATTCACGAATTATCACAAATATTGAATATGGATAAATATATAGTGGCAAGGAAAAGCATCAAACCTTATATGGAAAATCCATTGGTGCATGAAGTAAGATCAATTACTACAGAAGAGAAACAAATTCTCTGTTTAGACGGTAAGGATGCTGAGTTTTTAAAAGGTAAGAAAATCGGTCTTATTGACGATGTAATAAGTACAGGAGCTTCCATAAAAGTTTTAGAAGACTTAGTTGAATTAGCAGGTGGCCAAGTGGCTACAAAGGCAGCAATATTGGCAGAAGGGGATGCAGCTAATAGAGAGGATATAATCTTTCTAGAGCACTTACCATTGTTTTAAATAGAGAAGGATTAACCCTAGGGTTAATCCTTCTTTTAACTAATATTCTATCTTCTCATATTCTTCTTTTAATATTGAGTATAATACTTGATCTAAATATCCTCTTTCTGGATCTTTATAGATTTGTCTTAATACACCTTCTTTTTTCATTCCTAAACTTTCATATAGATTTATTCCAACTTTATGATCAGGATAAACATCTAACCAAAATCTATTCATATCTAAATCATTGAAAGCATATTCAAATAATAATATCATGGATTCTTTACCAAATCCTTTTCCTTTTTCTGTAATTGCAATTCTTCCTAAAAGACAAACATCTGATTCCCAATCTAATTGAAGCATATAATATCCTATTATTGAATCATCCTCTATCTTTTTAATCATTCCCAATCTAAAATTATCCGATTCAATATGCTCCATATGTTCTTTA
>JARIDA010000039.1 GCA_029257065.1 Tissierellaceae bacterium
ATCACAAAGAGATAGAATATTAAGAAAGATAGAAGAAATAGAAAATGAAGATAGAAATCAGATTAGATTCTTTGATGATAAAGATAAGATAGGAGAAGAATTAGCAGCAATAAGGAAGATATTAAGAAGTTCACTAGATAGTCAGGATGAAATAAGATTTATAAAAGATAAAGAAAGATTAGAAAAAAACAAGTTAGATTTAGAAATAGAAGCTGTAAACTTAGAAAATGAAATAGAAAGATCAGAAGAAAATATAGAAAAACTTGAAAGAGAATTATTTAGAAAAAATGAGCAATTAACTACAATAACTAGGGGCAATAGAGTTAACTCAATGTCTGAAGAAATAATAGATTTTACTGAGGATTTAGTTAAAAATATTACTAGAAATAAAATACTAGAGATAGAGTCTCAGTTTAACTATATTTTTGATCAAATAATAAGGAAGAAAGAGTTTATAGATCATATTAAAATAAGTCCAGATTTTAATATAACTATATATTCAAAAACTGAGTATAAGGCAATAGATATATGTAGAATAGTTAGTAATTTGAGTCTAGATGAAATAAGTGATAAATATGGAAGGGAGTTTTTAAAAGAGATAACAAACAACGAACCATATATGACTACAGACAAGATATTTAGAAGATATGAAAAAGAAATAAAAAACAAGACAACTTATATGTTAAGTAAAAAGATAGATGTTGATAATTTATCTTCAGGTGAAAAGCAAGTTTATATTTTGAGTTTGTACTGGGCACTTATAAAGACATCTAAGATAAAGATACCATTCATAATAGATACACCATATGGTAGGATAGATGATATCCATAGGGATGCTATAACTACTAAGTTTTTCCCAAGGATAAGTGATCAGGTAGTTATACTTTCTACAAAAACAGAAGTTAATGAAGAATTGTATAAAAAAATAAAAGAGTTTGTAGCCAGAGAGTATACTTTAGACTACAATGTTCAGGGCAGATATACCCAGGTTAAAAATGGTTATTTTTTTGAGGTGATATAATGGGATTTCGATTGAAAACATCAAAAAAGACACAAGAAATATTTGAAGAGATAGGAGCTAGCACAGGTCTTAAACCTTTTGCTTTATCTAAGTTAGCAATATCCTTATCTTTGAAAGAAGAAAACAGCATAGAAAACTATCCAGAAGAGGATCAGAGTGGATTGGAATTAAATCGACAGACAATTTTAGCAGAATATGATGATATTTATAGAGTTTTAATTGAAGAAGATTTAAAAAGGAGTATAAGTGATGATGAATTTTATCCCTATTATTCCAAAAAGCACCTAGATAGAGGAGCAAAGATACTGAGAGATAAAATAAAATACTTTGGAAATTATGAATTATTCTTTGAGTCGATATTAAAAGGTAGTGAGGCCATATGATTTATTTAGATAATAATGCTACAACGCCGGTAGATCCAAAAGTGTATGAGGCTATGGAGCCGTATTTGAGGGAAGAATATGGTAACCCATCAAGTAAATTTTATACTCTTGCAAATAATGCGCAACTAGCAGTGGAAGAGGCCAGGGAAAGCATAGCAAAACTTATTAATTCAAAGCCAGAAGAAATAATATTTACTTCTTCTGGTAGTGAGAGCAACAATTTTATTATAAAAGGTATTGCAGATTATTATAATAATTACTTAGATAAAGGAAACCATATATTGACAAGTCAGGTAGAACATGAATCTGTTAGAAATAGTTGTAGATTTTTAAATGGTGATATCTATATGAATAAGGAAAAAAAAGAAAGTAAATATCAAAAGAAAAAAACTATAGATAGAGGATTTCAAGTTGATTTTTTGGCGACAAACTCAAAAGGTCAAGTAGAACTAAATGAAATAATAAGTAAGATCAAAGATAAAACTATACTCGGAACATTTATATGGGCTAATAATGAATTAGGCTCTATAAATGATATAGCTAGAATTTCAGAGGAGTTTAAGAGTAGAGATATATTTCTACATTCAGATGCAACACAGGCACTAGGGAAAATAAAGGTAGATGTAGAAGAAGCAGGATTGGATGCTATGACATTTTCTAGCCATAAAATATATGGACCTAAAGGTATAGGTGCAACATTCTTAAAGAAAGATAAATATAGGATGCCAGATATAACATCATTAATACACGGTGGAGACAACCAAGAGTTGGGTTATAGAGCAGGAACCCTGTCAGTTCATAATATAGTTGGATTTGGTAAGGCAGCAGAATTAGCAAGACTCGAATTAAAAGAAAACATGAAGAAAATGGAAAAGTTAGAAGAAAAATTTATTAAAATTCTAAAAGAAAAATATCCAGATGTAATTATTTTATCAGATTTAGATGGTGTTCCAGGTGTAATATCCTATATACTTCCAGATGTTAATAATATGCTTCATATAAAGAATATAGGAGATAAAATAGCAATATCATCGGGGTCAGCTTGTAGTATCACTGGAGACTCTCATGTATTAGAAGCTATAGGCATGTTTAAGTATAAATCAAATTTTTTTAGAGCCAGTTTTAATAAGTTTATAGAAAAAGAAGATTTTGAAGTTATTAGAAAATATATATAATATATACTTTGTAGATATATATTAAAAAATTAGTTATTTAGAAAGGATGATAATATGATTTTAGTAAATACAGATTATATAACAGGCAAGGAACTTGAAATGATTGGATTGGTTAAGGGAAGTACAATACAGAGTAAGCACATAGGTAGTGATATAGGTCAGAGCTTCAAAACTATCGTTGGTGGAGAGTTGAAGGCTTATAATAAAATGATGGAAGACGCAAGAGAGCTAGCTACAGATAGAATGGTAGATCATGCCAATGAATTAAGAGCAGATGCTATTGTAAATATAAGATATTCTTCTTCTGCAATAATGGGTGGAGCAGCAGAAGTTATTGTCTA
>JARIDA010000062.1 GCA_029257065.1 Tissierellaceae bacterium
TAAAGAAATAAAATTTTGGAGGTATATGCACAATGAAAGGTACAGTAAAATGGTTTAACGCAGAAAAAGGTTTTGGATTTATTACAACTGAGGAAGGAAACGATGTTTTCGCTCATTTCTCACAAATTAATAAAGAAGGTTTCAAAACTTTAGAAGAAGGACAAGAAGTTGAATTTGAAGTTGTTGAAGGAGAAAAAGGCTTACAAGCTGAAAGTATAGAAATAGTTTAATCAATTTGAAAACAACTAACCTCTTAAAGATTTATCTTTAAGAGGTTTTCTATTATGTCTAAAACTAAAAAGGAGAATTCAAATGGCAGAAAATAAAGTATTAGCAACAGTTGAAGGAAAAGAAATAACTGAAGAAATAGTTTCTAGATTTTTAAATGAATTAGGACCACAGGTAGCAATGCAGTTTAATAATCCAGAAGGAAAACAGAGAATTGTTGATGAATTAGTAAATCAAGAATTAGTTTATTTAGAAGCATTAGAAGATGGAGTAGATAAAAACGAAGACTTCTTAAAAGAATTAGAAAGATTGAAAGAAGGTTTATTAAAGCAATATGCAGTGGGTAAACTTTTTGAAGATATTGATATAGATGAAAAAGAAATTAAAGAATATTATGAAAATAATAAAGCTATATTTGAAAAACCAGAGACAAGAGTTGCAAGTCATATATTGGTTTCAGAAGAAGAAGAGGCTAAAAATATAGTGGAAGAAATAAAAGAAGGTTTGGATTTTGCAGCAGCTGCTGAAAAATATTCAAATTGTCCATCAAAAGCTCAAGGTGGAAATTTAGGAGAATTTGGAAAAGGTCAAATGGTTCCAGAATTTGAAGAAGCAACATTTAATTTAGAAATAGATGAATTATCAGAGCCAGTGAAAACTGAGCATGGATATCATATAATAAAAGTTTCTGAGGTTAATGAAGCAGGAACTAGAGATTTCGACGAAGTTAAAGATGATCTAGAAAAACAATTAATAGGTATGAAACAACAAGAGAAATATATTGAAAAAACAGATAAATTAAAAGAAAAATATGAAGTAGTAATAAAATAATAGTTTTTAGAAACTTGGCATATTATATGTCAAGTTTTTTTATTCCCGAAATAAAATATAAATGATATCAAACAACTATATCTAGTTGACACTAGATATAGTTGTTTGATATCATAGACTAGCAATATATAGAGTGTAAACAGAAAGAAATTAATACTTGGGAGGAATTATGATAATAAAAATAAGAAAAAGAGATGGTAGAGAAGTTCCATTTAATATAGAAAAAATATCAAATGCAATATTTAAAGCAGCACAGGCTATTGGTGGACAGGATTATGAAACTTCAACTAAATTAGCAGAAAAAGTTGCATTTAATTTAAAGAAAAATAATTTGGAAAATGAAATACCAACAGTTGAGAATATTCAAGATCTAGTAGAGGAAGTTTTAATTGAATCAGGTCATATTAAGACTGCTAAAGAATATATACTTTACAGAGCAGAAAGAAACAGGGTAAGAGAAATGAATACTAGACTTATGAAGACTTTTGAAGACTTAACATTTAAAGATGCTAAAGATGTAGATATAAAAAGAGAAAATGCAAATATAGATGGAGATACGGCTATGGGAACTATGCTTAAATATGGTTCTGAATCAGCGAAAGAATTTTATGATTTATTTGTATTAAATCCAGAACATTCTAGAGCTCATAAAAAAGGAGATATACATATTCATGATTTGGATTTTTTAACTTTGACCACTACTTGTTGTCAAATAGATATAGAAGATCTATTTAAAGATGGATTTGGAACTGGACATGGATTTTTAAGAGAACCAAATGGTATAAGGTCCTATTCTGCCTTGGCTTGCATAGCTATTCAAGCCAATCAAAATGATCAACATGGAGGTCAATCCATTCCTAATTTCGACTATGGAATGTCTAAGGGAGTTAGAAAGACATATATAAAAGAATATAGAAAAAACTTAAAAAGAGCAGTTGATATATTAATAGATAATGTAGATTTAAAAGATAATTTAGATAATATTTTTGAAACTCTTGATATAGATTATGATTTAAAACCAAAATTACTGAAAAATGAAGAATATATAAAAGAAGAAAGAGAATATTTAAAAGAGTTAATAGAGGATGAATTATTAATTGAAAAAATTCAACTGTTTGCAGAGAAAAATGCTTATATAGATACAGATAGAAAGACTTATCAAGCTATGGAAGCTTTAATTCATAATTTAAATACAATGCATTCAAGAGCAGGAGCTCAAATTCCTTTCTCATCTATAAATTATGGGACAGACACTTCTGAAGAGGGAAGAATGGTTATTAGAAACCTTTTAAAAACTACAGAGGAAGGACTAGGAAATGGTGAAACACCAATATTTCCTATTCAAATATTTAAGGTTAAAGAAGGAGTAAATTATAATACAGAGGACCCTAATTACGATTTATTTCAACAGGCATGTAAGGTGAGTGCGAAAAGACTATTTCCTAACTTTTCTTTTTTAGATGCTCCATATAATTTAAAATATTATAAACAGGGAGATCCAAAAACAGAAGTAGCCTATATGGGATGTAGGACAAGAGTAATGGCAAATACACATGACCCATCTAAAGAAATAGTAAGTGGTAGAGGAAATCTTAGTTTTACAACAATTAATCTACCTAGAATAGGACTAAAGAATAGAGGAAATTTAAAAAGTTTTTATGAAGATTTAGATAAATATATTGAATTAGTAATAGCTCAACTACTTGAAAGATTTGAAATACAAGCTTCTAAAAAAGTTAGCAATTTTCCATTTCTTATGGGAGAAGGAATCTGGATAGATTCAGATAAATTAGGACCAAATGATAATATAAGAGAGGTCTTAAAGCATGGAACTCTTTCTGTAGGATTTATTGGATTAGCTGAATGTTTAAAGGCACTAGTTGGAGAGCATCATGGTGAGAGTGAAAAATCGCAAGAGCTAGGAATAGAAATAATAAACTATATGAGAGAAAAAATGGATGATATAAGTGAGCAATATAAGATGAATTTCACATTAATAGGAACTCCAGCTGAAGGAACAGCAGGGAGATTTGTAAAGATGGATAGAGAAGAATTTGGAAATATAGAAGGTATAACCTCAAGAGAATACTATACAAATAGTTTTCATATTCCAGTATATTATGATATAAAAGCAATAGAAAAAATAAGAAAAGAAGCACCTTATCATGCACTTACAAATGCGGGACATATAACATATGTGGAAGTTGATGGTGACCCATCTAATAATATAGAAGCATTTGAAACAATAGTAAGAGCTATGAAAGAATCTGGAATTGGATATGGATCTATAAATCATCCAATAGATAGAGACCCAGTATGTGGTTACACGGGTATAATAGGTGATAATTGTCCTCAGTGTAATAGAGAAGAGGGAGAAATACCTTTTCATAGAATAAGAAGGATAACAGGTTATTTAGTGGGAACATTGGATAGATTTAATGATGCAAAAAAAGCAGAGGAAAGAGATAGAGTAAAACATTTTAGTTCTTAGGAGATTATTATGGGGAAAATTAGAATAGCGGGAATAGTAGAAGAATCTATTGTAGATGGTCCGGGAATAAGATTTGTAGTTTTTGTTCAAGGATGTAATCATAACTGTAAAGGTTGTCATAACAAAGACTCCCATAGTTTTAGTGGGGGCAAACTTATGAAAACTGAAGATATAATAGAAATGATGAAATCAAATCCACTTTTAAAAGGTTTAACTCTAAGTGGAGGAGAACCTTTTGAACAAGCTGAGGAATGCTTATTATTAGCCAAGGAAGCAAAATCTATAGGATTAGATATATTAGCATATTCTGGATATACAATTGAAGATTTATTAAAAGAAAATAAGTATAAAAAATTATTACAAGAAATTGATATTTTAATAGATGGACCTTTTATAAAAGAAGAAAAAACAGAGTTATTAAAATTTAGAGGATCTAAAAATCAACGAATTTTAGAAGTAAAAGATTATTTGTAGTATAAAATAAAGATTTTGGAAAAATGTTATTAATTTGTAATATTTGGGTATAGATGTATTAAGAGCATTATTTACTTAATAATATCTTGTGTATTAATTACAAAAATGAAAAGTGAATTATTGCCATTAAAGGAGGACTATAAAACATGAATTTTAAAACTACAGAAAAGCACGAAGAACTAAGAATGAAAATAAGAAACTTTGCAGAGGAAAAAATTAAACCAAAAGCATTTATGCTAGACCAGGAAAATAAATTTCCAAAGGAAGAGATTGCTGAACTAGGCAAAATGGGTATGTTAGGAATACCTTTCTCTAAAGAATATGGTGGACAAGGATTAGATACTATAAGTTATGCAATAGCAGTAGAGGAATTATCCAGAGTAGATGGTGGAGCAGGAGTTATACTTTCAGCACACACTTCACTTGGTGCACATCCAATAGATGCATTTGGAAATGAGCAACAAAAGAAAAAATATTTAACACCACTATCCAATGGGGAAAAAATTGGAGCATATGGATTAACTGAAGAAAATGCAGGTAGTGATGCAGCTGGAACAGAAACTACAGCAGTTTTAGATGGAGATCATTATATATTAAATGGAAATAAAATATTTATAACTAATGCAATAGAAGCTGATATTTATATTATATTTGCAATGACTGATATGAATGCTGGAACTAGAGGAATATCAGCATTTATAGTTGAAAAAGATTACGAAGGATTTACATTTGCAGAACCATATAATAAATTAGGAATTCGTTCTTCTATAACATCAGAGTTAATATTTAATGATGTAAAAGTTCCTAAGGAAAACTTATTGGGTAAAGAAGGCGAAGGATTTAAAATAGCCATGTTGACTTTAGACGGTGGTCGTATAGGTATAGCAGCTCAAGCATTAGGAATAGCTCAAGGAGCTTACGAACATGCATTAGAATATGCTAAACAAAGAGAGCAGTTTGGTCAGCCAATAGCAGCTAATCAAGGAGTTTCATTTAAACTTGCTAAAATGGCTACAGAATTAAGAGCAGCTAGACTTTTAGTATATAGTGCAGCAGAATTAAAAGATAGTGGAGAGGCTTATGGTAAAGAAGCAGCAATGGCTAAACTTTATGCATCAGATAAAGCTATGGAAATTGCAACCGAAGCACTTCAATTATTTGGAGGAAGTGGATATCTAAAAGGAATGGATGTAGAGCGTTCATTTAGAGATGCTAAGATAACTCAAATATATGAAGGTACAAATGAAATTATGCATGTTGTAATAGCTTCACATATAATAGGAAAACTTGGTAAACAAAAGAAAACAGAGAAAAAACAAGTAAAATCAGATTCAAGTAGCCGTAAAGGAGTTATGATATCTGAAGGATCAGATGAAGAAAAAGTTGAAAAACTTGTAAAAGCTCTTAAAGATGATGGATATAAATTTGATATAGAAGCAGATTTAAATGAATCAATAAGTAAAGCTAATAGAGTTGTTAGTATTGGAATGGGTATTGGAGAAAAAGAAGAAAATATGGAGCTAATAAAAGAATTAGCTAAGGCTGCAGGAGCAGCATTAGGAGCTTCAAGACCAGTTGCAGAAATGTTGAAATATGTTGAATTAGAAAGATATGTAGGATTATCAGGACAAAATTTCAATGGTGACTTATATTTTGCAATAGGTATCTCAGGTGCAAAACAACATTCAAGTGGTATAAAAACTGCGAAAACTGTTGTTGCTATAAATAATGATCCAAATGCAAGAATATTTAAAGATGCAGACTATGGACTTGTAGGAGATTTAGAAACAATAGTACCATTATTAACAGAAGCCTTAAAATAAAAAAGCTTAAATTCAAATAACAATTCTAATTAAAATGTAAAAAGACTTTTATAATATTATAAAAGTCTTTTTTTATATTTTCATGTATAATAGTATATAGTATAAAATATTAGGAGGAAAATTGTGTATAAATTAATAGCTATAGATTTAGATGGGACATTATTGAATGATGAAAAAGAAATACCAAAAGAAAATATAAAAACAATAAATAAATTGATGAAAAGAGGATATGAAGTAGTATTTGCAACAGGTAGAAGATATATGTCTGCGAAAAGCTTTATAGATGATTTTACAGAAGATATTTTAGTATTTGCTAATAATGGAAATATAATAAGACATTCTAGTAATGATAAATTAGAATTGGCACATTATTTAAAATCCGATACAATAGATGAAATATTGCAAAAAGGGAAAAGTTTAAATTTACATCCAATAATTCATGTAGATAGATTTGATGAAGGAATAGATATGATAGTTGAAAATCCATCAAATCATCCAGTATATTCAGGATATTTAAATGGGGAAGACAGATACAAGATAACAGATGAATTTGATAATAAAAGTTTGTCAAAAATCTTATCTATAGTGTATGTTGGTAAGATTAAAGAATTGCAAAGATTAAAAAAATATGCAAATAAATATTATCCAAATGATTATATTACCTATTTAATGACAAATGTTCATTTAGCAGAATCACTTCTGGAAATATGCAATCCAGATATAAGTAAATGGATTAGCATAAAGGAATATGCAGCTAAAAATGGAATTAAACCAAAGCAAATAATTGCAATCGGTGATGATACAAATGATATGGACATGATACAAAATGCAGGAATTGGTATTGCAATGAAAAATGCTGTGAAATCTGTTAAACAGGCTGCTGATATAGTAACTGACAAAGATAATAATGATGCTGGATTATCGGAAGCATTAAGGGATATTTTTAAAATTTAGGAGTTGTATAAATTGAATAAAATAGATGTTTATAATACTTATTCCCAATTTCTTAAGGATAAGTATGGAGAAAGAGTATACAAATTACCCATAAAACTTCCACTAACATGTCCTAATAGAGATGGTTTATTAGGAACTGGTGGATGCATTTATTGTGGTGAAGAAGGTGGTTCTTTTGAAAATCTGTCAGAAGATCTTACTGTTAAATCACAACTTTTAAAAAATAAAGACTATATAGGAAGCAGATATAATGCTAAGAAATTTATAGCCTATTTTCAGAATTATACTAATACCTATATGGAATTAGCTAAATTTAAAAAATATATTAAAGAAGCTATAATAGATGATATTGTGGGAATATCAATTTCAACAAGGCCAGATTGTATAAATGATGAGTATTTAGAATTCTTAGAAGAGATACAAGATGAATATGAAATAGATATTACAGTTGAACTAGGGCTTCAAACAGTTAATTATAAAACACTAGAAAAATTAAATAGGGGACACACATTAGCTGAATATATAGACTCTTGTATAAGGATTAAAAAATATAATTTAAGAAATTGTACCCATTTAATATTAAATTTACCATGGGATGATACCAGAGATGTGGTTGAGAGTGCAAAATTAATATCCTCTCTAGGAGTTGAAGAGATAAAACTTCATTCACTATATATAGTGAAAAATACAGAATTGGGAAGTATGTATATGAACGGAGATATAGAACTTATATCCAGAGATGATTATATTGAAAGAGTAATAGAATTTTTACAATATTTATCTCCGGATATAGTTGTTCAAAGACTCCTAGGAAGAGCTCCCAAAGAATCTGTATTATTTGAAAACTGGGGAGAATCTTGGTGGAAGATTAGAGATATGATTGTCCAAAATATGAATGATAGAGGGATAAATCAAGGGGATAAATTTGATTATTTAAATGGTAAAGGACTGAAAAGATTTTTGTAGATTAATTTAATTGTAGAAGGGTGATTAATAATGGAAAAAAAAGAAAGATTGGATAAAGTAGTTTCCAATATGGGTTTTGGAACCAGAAGCCAGGTAAAAAAGTATATAAGAAAAGGTATGGTCACAGTAAATGGAGAGGTTGAGTTAAATAATAGTTTAAGATTAGATCCATATAAAAATAAAATATTTTTTAATGGTCAGGATGTTAATTATAGAGAGCATATATACCTATTGATGAATAAACCTCAAGGATTTGTTTCATCCACTGAGGACCCATCTTCAAGAACAGTAATAGAAATACTAGAATATGAACATCAAATATTTGATCCATTTCCAGTAGGAAGACTTGATAAGGATACAGAAGGACTATTACTTATAAGCAATGACGGAAAATTAGCCCACGAATTATTATCTCCCAAAAACAGGGTGGATAAAGTTTATTTTGCAGAGGTGTTAGGTAAAGTAGAGAAGGAGCATATAGATGTTTTTAAAAAAGGAGTAACTTTAGATGATGGATATAAAACTTTACCTGCAGATTTGGAAATAATTGAAAGTGGAACAGTTTCTAAAATCAATCTCACTATTCATGAGGGAAAATTTCATCAAGTTAAGAGAATGTTTGAAAGTATAGGTATGGAAGTAATATATTTACAAAGAACTAGAATGGGCCCTTTAGAACTAGAGGGTTATTTAGAACCAGGTGAATATAGAGAGTTAAGTGAAGATGAGATTGAAATGTTAAAAAGTTTCTAATTTATGAAATAAATAAAATTAATATATAGATAGGGTGTATGAATTGGGTTTTTATAATAAAAAAGATGGAGTTTTTGATAGGTTTTTTAGTAGGAGAAGTGAATTAATAGTTCAATTGGCAAAGGGAGAATTAAATAAAAAAGAGTTTTTAGAATATAATTATGACTTGGTTAGAAGGGCAAATATGTCCCCCTTTTTAAGAATTGATAATTATGAAATGGGAATGTATAATTACCAATATTATAATG
>JARIDA010000084.1 GCA_029257065.1 Tissierellaceae bacterium
TCTACTTAGGAGTGTATATTACATATCGTCACTATTACTGGCTTTCACCTAACCCAGCTCTCTAAGAATAGCTACCAAATATCTTTCTCTCCTGCAAAGTATTTAAGATTTATTAACTAACATCATAATATCTTATAAACTATTTGTCAAGTTTAATATTTAAAACTGGACAAATAGTTTTAGTGATTAATTACCTACCAGGACAGCATCTTTGAAAATAGGGTTATTTTCATCCAAATTTAAAGCTTTTAGTGTTTTCTCATTTACTACTGTATTATTAACTTTTGAAAGTCCAACAGCCATTTCACTGATATTTTTGTTCTTAATTAATATTTCTTCCAACATATCTCCAGTTTGTCGACCTAGTTCATAATAGCTAAGTCCATTAGTCATTAAAATTCCACCAGCAACTTGAGATTCTTCTGCAGAAATGGAAAGCATTTTACTTTGAACTAATTTTTCACTTACAAGTCCTATTGAAGAAGCAATCATATTATCACTTAGTATATAAACCGCATCTACTTTAGAAAGAAGATGATCTGTGGCTTGTGCTACTTCAGAAATATTATTTATGCCAGTTGTCTCTATCTTTAAATTAAGTTTAGGAGCTATCTCTTTAACCTGTTTTATTTGAATACTTGAATTGGATTCACTTGTATTGTAGATTATTCCAATTGTTTCTATAGTAGGGTCTAGTTCATTAAATAACTTTAACTGGTCTTCTATTACAGCCATATCTGAAGTACCTGTAATATTTCCTCCTACTATGTCCCAATCTTCAACTAAGCCAGACTCTACTGGATCTGTAACTGCTGAGAATAATATTGGAATATCTGAAGTTGCTTGTTTGGTTGATTGGGCTGCAGGTGTTCCTATAGCATAAATTAAATCTACATCATCTTTTACAAATTTTTGTGCAATAGAAAGTGAATTGGGAAGATCACCTTGAGCGTTTTTATAAATTATTTCTGCATCTATTCCTAGTTCTTCTAATCTATCCAAGAAACCTTCCCTAGCGTCGTCTAGAGCAGGGTGTTCCATAAGTTGATTTATTCCAATTAGTAATTTACCTTCTTCCTTTACTTTGCTTCCCGAATCATCATTAGAGCATGATGTCAGTCCTATAGTTGCTAATAATAGTAAAACTATTAGACCTATCTTACTTATTAAATATTTTGATTTTTTCACTTTAATACCTCCTAATTTTTAAAGTAATAACTTACATCTGTTAGGTTAAAGTGGACTAAAATAAAAAAAATCTTTCATCTCTATAAATACAACTTAAAAAAGTTATACTTATAGGGACGAAAGATTATATATCCGTGGTACCACCCTAATTAATGACAATGTCATTACTCAAATCAGACCTAACAGTCCTATCCCTAATTTAACGGTGGGCTTCCGGATTCGCCTACTAGAATATTTCATTTAGCAAATCAGCTATGGAGGGAATATTATATATCACCTTATTACTGGCTTTCACCTAACCCAGCTCTCTAAGAATAAAGTTAAATATTTTTGTCTCCATCACGGCTTTTATGTGGCTATTTAATTTATATTATAAACAATATAACCTATATAAATATAAATGTCAAGAAGAATTTTATAAAAAAAGGAATATTAATAAGAATTGTGATATTATATAGTCACTAATAATATTTTTTAAATAATTAAATCATAGTTGATAAAATGAAGAGGGTGAAATTATGACAGTTCATTTGGGAGAATTTATACAAAGTTTATTTGAAGTTCCTAGTCTTTTAATTATTGTAATCTTAATGCTTGGAGTTATCCTTGTAAATGGTTGGACTGATGCCCCAAATGCTATTGCTACAATGGTTTCTACAAGATCTTTATCAGTTGGAAAATCAATTTTATTAGCTGCAGTATTTAATTTTTTAGGTGTATTTCTAATGACCATTATTAATGCTTCTGTGGCTGGAACAATTGCAAATATGGTAGACTTTGCTGGTGATACTTATAGTTCAATAATTGCATTGAGTGCTGCATTATTTGCTATTATATTATGGGCTACAGCAGCTTGGTTCTTTGGAATTCCTACAAGTGAAAGTCATGCATTGATTGCAGGTGTTTCGGGAGCAGCTATTGCTCTTCAGGGGGGAATCAATGGTATAAATTCTTCCGAGTGGATTAAAGTTATTTATGGACTTTTCTTTTCAACTACATTAGGTTTTGGATTAGGCTACTTGTTTACAAAAATAATTCAAGTATTGTTTCAAGGAGTCTCTAGACAGAAATCGGAAAAGTTTTTTAAAAATGGCCAAATTGGAGCAGGAGCTGGAATGGCTTTTATGCATGGAGCTCAAGATGGACAAAAGTTTATGGGAATATTTATGTTGGCAATTTTTCTTGGACAAGGAAGAGGAGATATTTCAGATTTCATAATTCCTATATGGATGATGGTTTTATGTTCTTTGATGATGGCCATAGGAACATCAATTGGAGGTTATAAAATTATTAAAACAGTAGGAATAGATATGGTGAAAATGGAAAAATATCAAGGATTTAGTGCAGATATGGCAGGAGCATTTAGCTTATTGTTATCTTCCTTGCTTGGACTTCCTGTTAGCACTACCCATACAAAAACAACTGCAATTATAGGTGTTGGGGTTGCTAATAAAGCATCTAGTGTAAATTGGTCTACAGTGAAAGAAATGATATTTGCTTGGATCTTAACATTTCCAGGTTGTGGCATAGTAGGATATTTAATGGCATTATTATTTATGAAGATATTTTAGGAAGGTGACTATATGTTTAATTTTTTTAATAAAGAAAAAAATAAATATAATTATTTTTCTTATTTTGAAGAAATTGCTATACTTATTTCTGAATCTACAGAAATTGTTTTAAGAAGTCTAAAAAACTATGAACTTTCTTTGTTGGAAGAAGAAGGAAAAAAGATATATGAAATTGAATCTGTTGCTGATAAAAAGAAAAAACAGATGATGAACTATTTATACAAAGATTTTCTTCCACCTATTGAGCGAGAAGATATTATTAATCTGGCTCATGTACTAGACATAGCTTTAAATAATATTAAAGAGTTATTGATTCAAGTAGATATGTATCAAATTAAATCTATTTATCCCCATATGATTTTACTTATTGAACTAATAGAAAAAATCTCTTTAAAATCATTAAATATTATTAAGGAACTAGAAAACTTTAAAAAACCTGAAAAATTAATGATTTTAAATAAAGAAATTATTAAATTAGAAAACCAAGGAGAGATTATTTATTATCAAGGAGTCAAAAAGCTTCATATGGAAAAAAAAGATTCACTTGAAAATTATAAATATTCTAGAATTTATGATTTATTTAAAAAAAGTATTAATTCATTTGAAAATATAGGAAATGTTATAGAAATTATTATTTTGAAAAATACATAAAAATATAAGATAAAGGGTTATACAGGATATGATAGATGGTGCAGAAATAAAATATTATTAAATAATATGGAGGAATAAGGATAGGATAAAAATTCTATCCTTATTTTAGTTAGATATTTATATAGATAGTGATATGATATAATAATTAGCAGGAGGTATGGAAAACAATGAAAGAAAAAGTATATATAACAGGACATAAAAATCCTGATACAGATTCAATTTGCTCTGCAATCGCTTATGCAGATTTCAAGAATTCAACTGGAGATATAGATGCAATACCAGTAAGATTGGGAGATATAAATAGAGAAACTAAATTTATTTTGGATTATTTTGGTGTAGAAGTTCCAAAATTAATGGAAACAGTGCGACTTTCAGTAGAGGATTTAAATTATGATAAAATAGCACCAATAAGTCCAGAGATCTCTCTGAGAATGGCATTGGATATTATGAGGAAAAATGGTACTAATAGTGTACCAGTGGTAGATGAAAATGAAAGATTGATTGGTATGATATCAGCATCTGATGTTATTAAAACATATATAGATGTTTGGGATAATACTATAATAGGAAAATCAGGAGCAACTGTGGACAATATAATAGATACATTATCTGCAGAACCTATTCATATAGGAGACAAGATTAGTAGTAGGGGTAAAATAATACTCCTAGCAATGAAATCAGAATCTATATCGGATTATTTAGAAGAAGGAGACATAGTTATTGCAGGTGATAGGGAAGACGTACAAAGAATAGCTTTAGAAAACAGTATATCCGTATTGATTATTACAGGAAATAAGGATGTAGATGAAGGGATAGTAAAATTGGCAAAGGAGAAAAATATATCATTAATATTAACACCACATGACAGCTTTACTACTTCCAGGTTAATGACTCAATCAATACCAGTTAAATATGCAATGACCAAGAATGATTTAATATATTTTGCAGAAGATGAATTAGTAGATGATATTAGAGTTCATATGTCACAAACTAGATATAGAAGTTATCCAGTAGTGAATCATGATGATAAGGTATTGGGAATGATTTCTAGATATCATTTAATTTCAAGTAGAAAGAAAAAAGTTATACTTGTGGATCATAATGAGAGAAGTCAATCTATAGACGGGCTTGAAGATGCAGAGATATTAGAAATAATAGACCATCACAGAGTTGCAGATGTCTTTACTGGTACTCCAATCTATTTTAGAAATGAACCAGTGGGAAGTACAGCAACAATTATAGGTTCTATTATGTTTGAAAATGGTAGAAGACCTTCAAGAAAAATAGCTGGAATATTATCTGCAGCAATAACTTCAGATACTTTACTATTAAGATCCCCAACATCAACAGCTACTGATGAAATGATGTTAGAGAGATTATCTAGAATAGCAGACTTGGATATAGATGATTTTGCTAAAAAAATGTTTAAAGCAGGAACCTCTCTAAAAGGAAAAACACCAAGTGAATTATTAAGTCAGGATTTTAAAAGATTTACTGTAGATGATGAAAAATTAGGAATAGCACAAGTATTTACTATGGATTTAGACAGTTTAGAATCTATGAAATCTGAACTAATGGAATCTATGGAAAGATTAAAGTCTGAAAAAGGATACTCTCTATTTATACTAATGTTAACAGATATTTTTAAAGAGGCATCTGAAATAGTGGTTGTGGGAGAAGATGCAGCTTTAATAGCAGCTGCTTTTGAAAAAGATATAGAGGATGGATCTTTTTATACACCAGGAGTTGTATCCAGAAAGAAACAAGTAGTACCACCAATAACAAGTGCAATAATGAATAGATCAGAATATTAAAATAAGGGGTTTAGAAGAATGGAAAATTTAATTAAGGATATGGATTTTATAGTTGAGATGGATAAAATGAAGTCGGTTTTAAGAATGACAAGATTAATAGGTGAAGAGGAAAGAGAAGATGATGCTCAACATTCCTGGCATATATCCATAATGGCAATGATTTTAAAGGAATATTCTGATAGGGATATAGATGAGTTAAAAGTAATAAAAATGCTCTTAATTCACGATATAGTTGAAATTTATGCAGGAGATACTTTTGCTTATGATAAAGAAGCATATAAGGATAAAAGGGAAAGAGAAGAAAAATCGGCAGATGAAATTTTTGCCATGTTAAGTAATGGTAAGGAAAGAGAAATGAGAGAATTATGGGAAGAATTTGAAGAGGTGAAAAGCAAAGAGGCTCTATTTGCTACTGCAATGGATAGACTTCAACCAATTTTAAGTAATTATTATAATGGTGGTGGAACATGGAAGACCCATGATGTAGGTATTTCTTCAATATATAAGAGGGTTGAACCAATAGAGGATATATCAGAAAAGTTATGGAAATTCACTTGTGACCTATTGGAAAAGGCTTGTAAAGAAGGAAAGATAAGAGATGATAGATAAAAAGAAATAAAGGGGATTTTTATGAAAAAGACAAATGTGATGAGACTTTTAGAAAGCAAGAATATAGAATATCAAGCATTTTCTTATGAATTAGAAGAAGGACTAGTTGATGGAGTATCAGTAGCAGAGAGTATTAAAAGGCCTGTTGAGGATGTTTATAAAACTCTGATTTGTAAAGGTGGAGAAAGAGAGTATTATGTCTTTATAATACCTGTGGATAAGGAATTAGATTTGAAATTAGGGGCAAAGGCTGTAGATGAAAAAAGTATTCATATGATTAAAGTATCAGATATTAATAAGTTGACAGGTTATATAAGAGGAGGATGTTCTCCCATAGGAATGAAAAGGGAATTTTTAACTATAATATCCAAGGAAGCGGAAGATAGAGAAAAGATAATAGTTTCTGCAGGTGAAATTGGCTCACAAATAGAAATAAATCCAAAGGATATTGGAAAGTTTGTAGAGATTAAATTTAAA
>JARIDA010000114.1 GCA_029257065.1 Tissierellaceae bacterium
GTTTTAATAACTATTAACAAACTGTTTTAAACATACTAATTCTTGACATTATAAGCTTTTTATAATAGTATGTGAATGTAATTAATAATTATGAAATAGTGAAGGAGACCCAGTAGGCTTTGCCGAATTACAACTCCCGAATTTCATCGGTTTTAAACCGTTATCATAAATTTGAGGATTTATTCAAATTAAGGTGGTACCACGGGTTTCTCTCGTCCTTTCAGATGAGATGAGCCCTTTTTTATTATAAATTTTAACTATAGGAGGATGTTTTATGTCAAATGTATTAGATGTTTTAGGTGAAAGAGGCTATATAGATCAAATAACACATGAAGATGAACTTAGAAAACTTTTGCAAGATGAATCTGTTACTTTTTATATAGGTTTTGATGCTACTGCAGATAGTTTAACTCTAGGTCATTTCTTACAAATAATGGTTATGATGCACATGCAACAACATGGTCATAAACCAATAGCTTTAATGGGTGGAGGAACCACTATGATTGGTGATCCTTCTGAGAGAACTGAAATGAGACCTTTGCTTACAAAAGAATTCGTAGATCATAATGTGAAATGTTTTAAAGAGCAGCTTAAAAGATTTATTGATTTTGAAGATGGTAAAGCTCAATTCGTAAATAATGCAGACTGGTTACTTGATCTTAACTTTTTAGACTTTATGAGAGATGTGGGGAGACATTTTACTATAAACAGAATGTTATCCTTTGATTCTTATAAAAATAGATTAGAAGATGGTCTAACTTTCTTTGAATTTGGGTATATGCCACTTCAATCTTATGACTTTCTACATCTTTTTAGAGAATATGATTGTAGATTACAATTAGGCGGAAGTGATCAATGGTCAAATATGATTGGTGGATTTGAACTAGTTAGAAAAGTAGAACAGGAAAAGGTTTACTCAATGACATTTAGTCTATTAACCACTGCAGCAGGAGTAAAAATGGGTAAGACAGAAAAGGGAACTATTTGGTTGGACCCAGAAAAAACTGCTCCATATGAATTATATCAATATCTAAGAAATGTAGACGATAGAGATGTTATTAAATTCATGAAACTACTTACTTTTGTCCCTATGGATGAAATTGAAGAATTAAGTCAATTAGAGGGCGCTGATATTAATCAGGCCAAGTCTAGACTTGCATTTGAAGTTACAAAAATTATTCATGGTGAAGAAGAGGCTAAAAAAGCAGAAGAAGGTGCTAAATCACTTTTCTCTGGAGAGGCTGATAAGGGTTCCATACCTTTTACAGAAATGGATAGATCTTTATTTGAAGAGGGTACTGGACTTTTAAATCTCTTAACTCAATTAGGCTTAACAAATTCTAATGGTGAAGCTAGAAATCTTGTTAACCAAGGTGGAATTGTACTAAATGATATAGTTGTTGAAGATTTCAGAAAAGAAGTTTCTCTAGAAGATTTTAAAGATGACAAATTAATGATAAGAAAAGGTAGAAAAACTTATCATCAAATAAGATTATAAAAAAAAGGAAATATCAAAATATTATTTTGATATTTCCTTTTTTATACTTTCAATTAATTTTTCTTCGAATAAATTTCCATCTTGTTTCAGCTGTAATAACAGCTATTAATATAACTATACATCCTATTATTATTTGAATTGTCATCTCTTCATTTAATATAATTATAGAAAGTATTGCTCCTATTACAGATTCTAAGCTAAGTATTATTGCTGCATGAGTTGATGTTGTATATTTTTGAGCAACATTTTGGATTCCAAAAGCTAAAAATGTACTAAATATTCCCATATATAATGCACCTTTTTTTGCTTCCAGACTAATAGGTGACATATCTGATTTTATAATTATACAAGTTATTAAGGATAATACTGCTACAGTTACAAATTGAACCATAGTCAATCTAATTGGATCATATCCCTTAGCGTAATGACCTACTGCGGTTATATGAAAAGCAAAGAATACTGCTCCTAATAGGGAAAGTAAGTCTCCAATATTTACTGAAGTGTTTCTTTCAAAACTTATAATTGCCAAACCTATAAAGCATATTATTGCTGCCATGATTTCATATGTATTTGGTTTGGATTTAGTTGCTAACCAAACTATAAAAGGTACCATAACAACATTTGACGCTACTATAAAGGCTTGTTTACTAACAGTTGTATATTGTATTCCTATATTAACTGCTGTGAAAGCTATAAATAAAAAACTTCCCATAAGCATTCCGTATTTTATTTCCTCTCTGCTTATATCTTTTAATCTCCTCATAAATATAACTCCCATAGACACAGATGCTATAAAGAATCTTAGAAAGTTTAAATAGATTGGATCCATTAATTCCACTGTGTTTTTTGTTACTACAAATCCACCTCCCCACATAATTGCTACTAAAAACAGACTTAGATCCCCTATAAGAATTTGTTTTTTCTTTTTTTCCATTCCTAACACCCCCATAAAAAATTTAACCTATCCATGCAATTATAGCATAAATAGGTTAAATATTAATTTTTTATTTTATAATTGTCCTATATTTACTGCTCGGTCATATTCTATTAGGGATGTGTTATAATTTGCAACTGCACTCGCTTTACCTAATTCTGCACGATTTAAATTTAGTATTGCTTCATTAACTTCCAAACTAGTTCCTGTACCCAATTCATATTGTAATTTAGAAAGTCTAAGACCTTCTTTTGCTTTTTCTATATTAGAATTCATCAACTTTATCTCTTCTTTTGCAGTTTTTATTTCATCATATTTCCCTTTAATATCTGATTCTATATTTTTCATATGATTGTTTAATCTATTCTCTAGCATTTTAACAGTACTCTCCGCATATTTATATTTATAAGTATTAGGAGTATATCTTCTCTTAGTAACTGTAAAGTTAAGTTCTGCTAATTCCTTATCATTTTGCTGATTGATTAAATCATATCTATTTTCAAAGGCATATTCTAAATCTTTTACTAAATTTATATTTGAATCAGTTTCTTTATAATCAGAACTCAATTCTAATTTAGTGTCTAGTGGATAATTCAAAACATTATTTAACCCTCTTAAAGCCCTTCTATAAGTGTCTTCTGCTTTTGAAAGATTAACTATTCCTTCATTTAATGATATTTCAGTCATATAAAATTCTGATTTTGATGACATTCCTAGTTCTAGTTTTCTCTTTACTATTTCATAATTTCTTTGTAAGTTTGCTAGTGTTACTTTCTGAACATCTACTCCATCCTTAGACTGTAATACTCCATAATAAGCCTGAGTTATTCCTGATTCTAAGCTTTTAATTATATATTTTTCAGTCATCTCAGCTTCCTCTATTTCATATTCTGCATTTTTTGAAGCAGCTTCTTCCTCTAATTGAAAACCTTGCATAGTCCCTACTATTTCCATTTGTCCTATAGGATTATAAGGATCATATTTCTTTAATTGTCTATATGATCTTTCTGTTGCCCTGGCTTCACTTAATTCTACTTTTAGTTTTTCCATATTTATCTTATTCAACTCTATATCAGGTGAATTTTCTATTCCAACTGAGATTGCCTCTTCTAATGTCAATATGCTTTTAATATTTTCTCCATTTTCCTTAGCAAAAACAGTAGTGTTTCCAATCATTATTATGGTTAATACTAATAATATTAATTTGCTAACCATTTTATTTCTGTTCATATTATTTTCTTCCCTTTCCTGTAAATTTTATTTGTTTTTTAGGTCTATTTATAGTATGATACTTCTTGACCTACCAGTCAGTCATAATTTATATTGTATCAGTTTTCATTTGAAAAGCAAGCATTTTAAAACATTTAGGAGGAATTTATATTGGGAAGTAGATTTAAAAAACTAATAATTTTATTTTTAACAATAAGCTTATTAATTAGTTCATTAGTCGCATGTGGTAAAAAAGAAGTAGAGGAAGAAATTGAAGAGGAATATATACCTGTTCAGGTAGAAGAGATAAATCAATCAAGTCTAGAAAATTCTAGAACTTTCAATGGTCAAGTAGTAGCCAATGAAGAGGTTATGGTTATTCCTAAAATGGTTGGAATAGTGGATTCAGTTAATGTTAAATTAGGAGACCAGGTTAATGAAGGCCAAACTCTTTTTGTAATAGAACAAGATGATATGAATAAGAATATTGAACAATCTAAAGTTTCTATTAATCTTGCAGAAAAAGGAGTTCAACAGGCAAGTAGTGCTGTAGATACTGCTAAAATAAATAGAAAAACAACAGAAGAGAACGCTCTTCAATCAAAAGTTGATTTGGATAGAATGAAAATTCTATATGAAGAAGGAGCTATTCCTAAGTCCCAACTTGAACAGGCTGAACTGGGATATCTTTCAGCAGATTCGCAATTACAAACAGTTGATTCACAAATCATTCAATCTGAAATAGCTTTAAGTCAAGCTAAGGATCAATTGAGTCAAGCTCAAATTTCTCATAGGCAACTTTTAGATAATTTTCAAAACACTATAGTAAAAGCACCTATGACCGGAATCGTTTCTTCTTTAGATGTGAAACGTGGACAAATAGTTACAAATAGTCAACCTGCTGCAATAGTTGTAGATGCTAAAAAAGTTTATGTAGAAATTCAAGTTATTGAAGATATGGTAAATAATCTTGAAATAGGTCAGGAAGTCACACTTAATATTCCTGCTGCTTTTAAAAATCCAGTAAAAAGTAAAATAGAATATATAAGTTCTACTGCAGATATATCCAATAAATTATATACTGTTAAAGCTTATATAGATAATAATGATAATTTAGCTAAACCGGGAATGACAGGAGATATAACCCTTAGTACTGACAATATTGCAAATACTATTGCTGTTGCCAGAGACAGTGTTTTAACTATGGATGGTGAAGATTTTGTTTTTATAGTTGAAGATAATAGAGCTGTTAAGCGAAAAATTGAAATTGGTTCAGACTTTGGAGATTTTTTAGAAGTAAAATCTGGTCTACAATTAGGGGATCAGGTAATTATAAAAGGACATCAATATGTGGACGATGGAAGTCTTGTTAAGTTAGTAGGGGGCGAAGATTAATGAATTTATCTAAATTCGCCGTTAAAAGACCTATCACCATAACCATGATGATATTAATAGTGGTTTTATTTGGTATTATTTCACTTTCTGGATTACCTATAGACTTATTTCCAGAAATTGAAATTCCTGTTGCCATTGTTATGACAAACTATCAAGGTGCAGGTCCACAAGAAATTGAAACTTTAATCACAGAGAGATTGGAAGAAAGTATTGCTACAGTTTCTAATATTGATAAGGTGAATTCCATTTCATCTGAAGGTAGTTCCATAGTTATAGCTAGTTTTAATTATGATACAGATATGGATTTTGCAACTTTAGAAATGCGTGAAAAAGTTGATTTAATAAAATCAATATTGCCAGATGATGCTACAGATCCTATGGTAATGCGAATTGATCCAAATGCTCTGCCTATTATGCAGATTGCTATATCTAATAAACAAGGTGAACTATCAGGTCTACAAACTCTTGCGGAAGATGAATTTCAACCAGCTATAGAGCGTATAGAAGGAGTCGCTTCTGTAGATATTGGTGGTGGTTTAGTAGATGAAATCAAAATAGATGTGGACCCTTGGAAACTTTCAAAATATGATTTAAGTATTAATCAACTTACACAAATAATTGCATCTAGTAATACTAATATGCCTGGTGGTAATGTTGATAATAGTGGTCAAGAGCTTAGTATTAGGATTGTAGGAGAATTTGATGAAATTGATGAAATAAAAAATCTGCCTATTCCTTTAAATACAGGAGGTATTATATCTCTTCAGGATATTGCTGAAGTTAAGCTTGGATCTAAAGATAATAATGTTGTTTCTAGAGTAGATGGTGTTGATAGTATTAATATTTCTATTCAAAAACAATCAGATACTAATACAGTTAAAGTAGCTGAAGAAATTAATAAGGAAATAGATAAACTTAGACTAGAACACAATAATGTGGATATTAAAATTGTCCTAGATAGTTCAGAGTTTATTACATTAGCAATTAATAATGTTGTTAGTAATGTTCTATTTGGTTCTATTTTTGCAGTTATAGTTTTATATATATTTCTTAAAAACTTTACAAGTACATTAATAGTTAGTTTATCCATACCAATTTCCTTGGTTGCATCATTTATATTATTATATCTTAACGATATAACACTTAATATGATGACACTTGGTGGACTGGCCTTGGCTGTAGGTATGTTGGTAGACAGTGCTATAGTTGTTCTTGAGAATATATTTAGATTTAGAGTAACTGGGCTTAGTAAAGAAGATGCATCTATTAGAGGAGCTGGAGAAGTTGCCATGTCCATTACTGCATCAACACTTACTACAATAGCAGTATTCCTACCTATTATGTTTGTAGAAGGATTTATAGGTATATTGTTTAAAGACTTTGCATTAACAGTTACACTCTCCCTAATTGCATCTATGGTTGTAGCATTAACTCTTATACCAATGATGTCTTCTAAATTCTTAGAGCTAGAAAGTGATGAGGATATTCAAAAGAAAAAACTAGCACCATTATACAACTCTTTTGATAGAGTCCTAGAGAAGATAGAAAGATTCTATTTAAGAATTTTAAACAGAGGGTTAGCCCATAGGAAAACAGTTATTGTTATTGCTACAATTTTTCTACTGACCAGTCTAGCCAGTTTCTTTTTTGTTGGAATGGAGTTAATGCCAACATCTGATGAGGGATTAATAAATATAGATTTCGAACTTCCATTAGGATCTAAAACAGCCCAAGTAGATGAGGTTGCTCTATTAATAGAAGATAGTATAAATGAACTAAAAGAAATTGATGTCTTATTTACTAATATAGGAATGGCTGGTGTTACAGATAGTTCAACTAATAAAGGTACGATTTCTGTTAATTTAGTGGATTTAAATAATAGAAGTAGAAGTGATGTTCAAATTTCAGATGAAATTAGAGATTTATTAAAGGATATTCCAGGTGCAGAAATAAAAGTACAAGCCACTGCATCTACAGGTGGAATGATGGGTGCTGGTGGTAATCCAGTAAGTATAAAACTTAAAGGTAATGATTTAGATGTTTTAGAAGATATTAGTAGAGATATTAAATCCATAGTGGATTCTGTAGAAGGTACAAGAGATTCAGAAGCTAGTTTATCAGATGCTATTCCTGAACTTGAAGTAAGGGTTAAAAAGGACCAAGCAGCTAACTTTGGACTTACTACCTCACAAATAGCATCTACTGTTAGAACTGAAATAGCTGGATCTACAATAACTAAATTTAAATCTGAAGGTGATGAAATTGATGTTGTTATTTCTGCCTTTGATGATTTAACCAAAGATTTAACTGATTTAAATAATTTAAATATTACTACACCGACAGGTCTAAATATTCCACTAACACAAATAGCGGATATTCAAATTGTAGATGGACCTATCTCCATACAACGTGAAAATCAAGAACGTGTTGTTACTGTAGATAGTCAAATCGCTAATCGTGACCTGGGAAGTATTATTAAAGATATAGAAGTTCAATTAGAGAATTATGAAATGCCTGATGGATATTATTATGATTTAGGTGGAGAAAACGAAGAGATGGTTACAGCATTCACTGAGTTAATTAAAGCTCTTTTAGTAGCTATTATATTAATATATATGATAATGGCTGCACAATTCGAATCATTGTTACATCCATTTATAATAATGTTTACTATACCACTTGCATTTGCTGGAGGTATTTTAGGATTATTTATTACAAATACAAATTTCAGTTCAACCGCCTTTATTGGTGTTATTATGTTAGCTGGTATAATTGTTAATAATGGTATTGTTCTTGTAGACTATATTAATTTATTGCAAAGAGAAGGCCACGGAACCTTCGAAGCTATTAAATTAGCTGGTCCAGTTAGACTAAGACCTGTTTTAATGACAACTCTTACAACAGTGCTTGGACTTGTTCCATTAGCTCTAGGTATTGGAGAAGGTTCAGAGTTACAGGCACCAATGGCAATTGTTGTTATTGGAGGATTAGCAATAGGTACAATTTTAACATTAGTATTTGTTCCTGTTCTGTATTCTATTTTTGATGATATTTCTAAAAAATTTAAAAATAGAAAAAAGAAAAAGGAGTTGAATAGTTAATGACCACTGACCTAAAACACAAAAGAAGAAAACAAATTCTAAATGCTGCACTGGAAGTCTTTATTAAAAAAGGCTTCCACACGGGAACTGTTGAAGACATTGCTAATAATGCAGGTCTGGGTAAAGGAACTATTTACGAATATTTTAATAGTAAACAGGACATTTTTGAACAAATGATTTTAAATATTTTAAATGATTATTTAACTCTGTCACAGGAAATTACACTAAAAGAATCTAGCATTAGAGATAAGCTACTTGCATTACTAAAATTCAATAAAATATTTCTAGATAAAAATTTACCTATAATAGAGCAATCTATTTCAGGTTTAAAAAATACATCTGAAAAATTTAACTCTGATCTAATACGTGTTCATAATTCTATTTTTCAATTTATAGTTAGTCTAGTTAAGACTGCTAAGGAAAATGAGGAAATCAATACAGATTATCAAGATGAGCTAATAGCAGTTATTTGGATTAGTGTAATTAAGGGAGTAAATAATAGTGATAAAATTTTCAACATTTTTGAAAATACAGATCCAGAAGATATAGTAAATATTTTATTTAATAGTGTAAAATAAATAAAGCTGATTTCTATTTATAGAAATCAGCTTATTTTTAATTATCTATTAAATGTTTCCCTATATTCTTTTTTAATCTCTTCTAATAATTCCTTATCCTTTATAACATCCATACTAGTTGTAACTAGGGCATATATTGCCTCTGTCATTCCCTTGTATGCTGGTTCTTCTATAGTTGCCTCTGCAAATTCTACTGTATGAGCTGGGATATCCTTTCCCTCTTCTAAGATTGCAAAATAAGGATGAATTGATGGACATTTCTGACTAACATCTCCCATATCAAGTGATCCTGAAGGACTACCTGCTGCAACTATATTATCTATACCTATATCACTTAAATTTTTAAGATATATCTCTGATAGTTTTTGATTTGTCACTAAACTTTCATATGGCTTTTCAAAATAATCAATTTCTAATTTAGCCCCTGTTGCTAATGCTCCTGCTTTAGCACAATTAATAACTTTTTCAACTAATTCATCTATATATCCCATTAGAGGAGTTCTTACATAAAACTGAGCTACAGCTCTATCTGGAACTATATTAGCTGCTTCTCCTCCATCTGTTATTACTCCATGAATTCTAGAACTAGAATGTATATGTTCTCTTAATGCATTTATTCCATTAAAAGTTTGGATACAAGCATCCAATGCATTTATTCCATTTTCTGGACCTGATGCTGCATGAGCTGTTTGTCCTTTAAAAGTAAATTCTATAGGAGTTATTGCCAGTGAACTAGCACTTTCCTTATGACTAGAATTTGGATGTGCCATCATTGCTATATCCACATCATCAAATACACCTTCTTTTGCCATATCAACCTTAACACCACTGGTTTCTTCTGCTGGTGAACCTAAAACATAAATTTTTCCACCTAATTCATCTATAAATTTACTTAAAACAATTCCTGCACCTGTACTAACTGTTCCTAATATATTATGTCCACATCCGTGTCCTATTCCAGGAAGTGCGTCATATTCAACTAATAATCCAATAGTAGGACCTTCTTTTCCACTGTCATAGACACCTTTAAAAGCTGTTTCAAAACCAATAAAATTCTCTTCGACTTCAAAGCCATGTTTTCTCAATATTTCAATATGAGCTTTTGCTGATTTTACTTCTTTAAAACCTAATTCTGGATTTTCATATATATAATCACTTAATTGTATAAATTCATCTTTCAATTCCTCTATTTTTTTATTAACCTGTGTATTCATATAACTCCTCCTCATATAATATCCTATAAAGAGAAAGGATTGTTATAACAATCCTTTCATCTAATCTTCTATTAAAATGGTCCTAAATTTATATAGTGTGCTAAAACAATTAAAGCAAATGCTACTGTCATTAACATTGCAAATAATTTTCCTGAAAATTTAATCCAGTCATTCCACTCTACATCTGCCATTCCAAGACAAGCCATTAGTGTTCCACCTGTAGGCCAGAAATAGTTAGTAAATCCATCACCATAGTTAAACATTGTTACCATAACCTGTTGATTTATTCCTACTAATTCTCCTAATGGTTCTAATATAGGCATTAATATAACCGCTTTACCACTACCTGAAGTAACAAAGAAGTTAAATATTACTATGGCTATATAAACCATTAATAGCATGGATATTGCTGTGAAATTATCAAGTGCATTTGCCAAGCTATAAACTGCTGTATCTATTATTTTTGCTTGAGTCATTAAAACCATTACTGCACGTGCAAGTCCTAATGTTATACAAGTTGGGAAAAGTCCAGCTGCTCCTTTACCAAATCTTCTACATGCCTCATTAGGCTCTATTCTAAGCATAAATGCTGCAAATACTGAGAACATTGCATATAGTGCGGATATATTTGAAAGTCCCCATCCCCAATTTATTGCTCCAATAGCTTGGAATATAAATATAAATATCATTACTCCCAAAACAATTTTCATTGGTGTAGTAAATTCTATATCTATGTCCTCTACATCACCATAATTTCCATTATTATTTAAATGATCATGACATATACTTTGAGATGGATCCTCTTTTATTTTCTTTGCATAATTTAATATATAAACAATTGTAATTATATTAAAAAGAACAAAACCCATAAAACGGAAACCTGATGCTGAGAATGTAGGTAGTCCAACTATTCCCTGTGCAACTCCTGTTGTATATAAGTTAAGTACTCCAGATGCGAATCCAACTGTAATACCCATCATCACAATTCCTAGACCAACAAATTTATCATAACCCATTCCCGTAACAACAGACACCAATAAGGGTATCATGGGTATGGTTTCCTCTGAGATTCCTGCCATTCCTAGTGATGAGAATGTTAATGTTAATACCACTATAATCGCTGTTTCCTTACCCTGTGATATCTTTAATAAAGACTGAATCCCTGCTTCTATAGCACCAGATTGCTCTACTAAAAATATTCCTCCTGCAGCTATACAAAGCATTATTGCAATATCTGCAGATTGTACCATTCCTAAATGTAATGATTCAAAAAAGTCCATTACAGTTATTCGCTTTGCATCATCTACTCTTTCATATGTAGTAGGGTCTACTACCATCCTACCATTTTCATCTTCGATTCTTCCCATTTCCCCACTTGGAACTATATATGATAGCAATACTATAAATAACATTACACCAATCAACATTAAATATACGTGGGGCATCTTGATTCCCTGAGATTTTTTTTCTGTCATTTTAACTCTCCTTATTTTTTATTTTTTTATAATTCCTCTAAAAATCTAAAAGCTTGAATTTCACCTCCCAAAGATTATATTGGCAAGTTAATCATGTGTTTTTTGATTGTATATTAATTAACAAACCTTATTCATTATATCATAAAAGATAATTTATTCAAGATATTCCAAATTATTAGTTTCTTTAATAAAAACTAAAGCGATAAATCCCTATATAGAGATTTATCGCTTTATATTTTTTAAAATTCAATTTTATAAGAATATTATTTTTCCTATAAATGCTATAACCAATAAATACATTACTAATGATACTTCTTTGTATTTTCCTGTTAATACTTTTAAGATTACATATGAGATCATCCCAAAAACAATTCCTTCAGCTATGCTATATGCAAATGGCATCATAACAATTGTTAAAAATGCTGGTATTGCTTCTGTAAAATCATCTAAGTCTATTTCTTTTATTGGACTTAACATAAATAATCCTACTATTATAAGTGCTGGTGCTGTAGCTTCTGTTGGTATTATACTGAATATTGGTGAGAAAAATAATGCAAGTCCAAACATGGCAGCTGTTGAAACTGCTGTTAAACCCGTTCTCCCTCCATCCGCTACTCCTGAAGCTGACTCAACAAAAGTTGTTACTGTGGATGTACCTAAGCAAGCTCCTGCTATAGTACCAACCGCATCTGCTAATAGGGCTTCTTTTACTTTTGGTAAATTTCCATCCTCATCTAACATATCTGCTTTTGATGCTACTCCTATAAGAGTTCCCACTGTGTCAAATACATCTACAAATAGAAATGTAAATACAACAATCCACATATCTGCTGTAAATATTTTATTCCATTCAAATTTGAACATAACCTCTCTCATGGAAGGTGGCATTTGCATTATTCCAGTAGGCATTTCCGTTATTCCTAAGGGTATTCCTATTAATGTAGTTGATATTATTCCTATTAGTAATGCCCCTTTAACATCTTTAGAGAGTAGTATACCCGTTATTAATAATCCTGCTAAAGTAAGTAATACTCCTGCTGATTTTAAAGATCCTAATGCCAGTATTGTTCCATCACCTTGGAGTACAATTCCAGAACCTGAAAAACCTATAAGAGCTATAAATAGTCCGATTCCCACTGATACTGCTTTTTTCAAATTAAAAGGAATTGCATTAAATATGGCTTCCCTAAATCCTACTAGTGATAATAAAATAAATACTATACCCTCTAGAAATACTGCTGTTAGTGCAAATTCCCATGTCATTCCCATATTTTTTACAACTGTAAAAGTAAAAAATGCATTAAGTCCCATGCCTGGTGCTAATCCAAACGGATAATTAGCATATACCCCCATAATAAATGTTGCTATCATTGCAGATATTGCAGTTGCTGTGAAAACTCCACCCCAATCCATACCTGTTCCAGATAACATATCTGGATTTACAGCTAGAATATATCCCATTGTCATAAATGTGGTTATTCCTGCCATAATTTCAGTTCTAACATTTGTGCCATTTTCCTTTAGCTTAAATCTTCTTTCTAAAAAACCAAGATTTTCTCCTTTTCCAGGCAAACAAATCATCCTCCTTATTTAGTTTATTCTACTATGAATAGTCTACCATAAAGAGAAAGTTATAAAAAGGATATTATTCAAATTAATATTAGATTTAACTTATAAATTTTAATGCTAGTATTAGACCTATTTTTAGAGTGTTTTATTTGATAACAATTATTATTTTTTATGATATAATATAATTCTAGGTAATTATGCCTAAATTTATATTAGAAGGTGATTTTTTGGAAACAGAAGTAAAACAGTCCAACAGACTGGGAGAGGAGTCTATTAAGAGTTTACTTATAGAATTCTCTATACCTGCTATCATAGGAATGTTAGTTAATGCTCTCTATAATATTGTAGATAGAATATTCATTGGTAGAGGTGTAGGAGAATTAGCTATTGGTGGGATTTTTGTAGGTATGCCTATAAGTATTATTATTCTTGCATTTTCCATGTTGGTTGGTGTGGGCGGTAATACACTTGTATCCATTCGTTTAGGACAAGATAGAAAAGATGATGCTGAGAAAATCATAGCTAATTCTTTAACATTATTAGTTATTATATCCTTAATACTTACAGTAATTGGAATTATATTTTTAGAACCTATCCTTTTGGCTTTTGGAGCTACAGAAGGTAATCTAGTTTATGCCATGGATTATATGAGAATTATATTGTTTGGATTAATTTTTCAAATGGTAGGCTTTGGACTAAATAACTTTATAAGAGGAGAAGGTAATCCTAAAGTTGCAATGATGACCATGTTAATAGGTGCTGCAATTAATATTATTTTAGATCCAATTTTAATTATTAAAATGAATATGGGAGTTAAGGGTGCAGCTTATGCAACTATAATTTCTCAAGCAGTTACAAGTATCTGGGTATTATGGTATTTTATTGGTGGAAATAGTTTCTTAAGTTTAAAACTAGAAAACATGAGATTAAAAATGGATAGGGTTAAGGAAATATTTGTAATAGGGTTCTCTCCATTTAGTATGCAGTTAGCATCTAGTTTAGTAACAGTTCTTTTAAATAAGAGTTTAAGTGTTTATGGTGGAGAATTAGCAATTTCCAGTATGAGTGTTATCCAAAGTATTAATATGATGATTTTAATGCCAGTATTTGGTATTAATCAGGGAGTTCAGCCTATAATGGGTTATAATTATGGAGCTAAAAAATATGATAGATTAAAAGAATCCTTTAAATATGCAGCTATTGCTGCTACTGGAATAACTACGCTAGGCTTTTTACTAGGACAGTTATTCCCAGTTCAAGTGTTTAAATTATTCCTATCAGACCCAGTAGGACTTGCAAAAATAACAGAAATTGGAGTTCCTGGTCTTAGGATACATTTAGCAGCTATACCAATTGTTGGTTTTCAAGTAATAGGTTCCAATTTTTTCCAAGCTACTGAACAACCTAAACATGCAATGTTTTTAAGTCTATCTAGACAGGTATTAATCTTAATTCCTACAATATTAATTCTTCCTAATCTTTTTGGTCTAGGAGTCCTTGGTGTTTGGTTAGCTGTACCAATTTCAGATATGGTTGCAACCATCTTAACTGCTATACTATTAAAGATGAATTTTAAAGATTTAGATGAGAAAATAGAAAATCAAGAATTCAAAAAATTAAATAATTATTAATTTCAAATAAAAAATGATCCTCAAAGGATCATTTTTTTATTATATTTATAAAGTTTTTTGTCATTCTTGCAGTAAATCCCCATATAACATATTCATCATATTTATAAAAATAAATTTTATCCGTAACTTCTCCCCAATTATAATTCTCTCCATTTGGTATTAGATTATATGGGAATTCTCTAGATATATTTCTCTCATACTTTATTTTGTAAACATCTGGGTCTTCTTCTATCAAAAATTTTAAAGGAACAGTAAATACATGATCCACTTCATCTGGATTTGGATCCATATTTTCCAACTTAATATTGGTTAATTCTCCTACAAAACAATGTATCTTGATATTTCCCGATACTAAGAAATCTACTTCTCCTATTATATTTATATTTTCTTCTAATATTCCTAATTCTTCCCTAGTCTCTCTAATTGCAGCTTGCATATATGTCTCATTCTGTTCTACAGCACCACCGGGAAATGATATTTCCCCAGGTTGGGTTTCCATATGCTTGGATCTTAATTCATATAATATTCTCCATTCTCCTGATATATTTATAAGAGGTATGAGAACAGAATATTCATTTTTTACACCTATAGGATTTACATGCCTATTTCGTACTTTTTCTTCTATATCATCTATTTTCAAATCATATCTTCCTTTACTCTTTTTTAAATATAATATTGGATATTCTCAATACTGTATCTTCCTTATTTAATATAGGTATTAATTCTACTTTCTCTTTTATCTTTTCTATTATTCCGTTACTGTCTAATCTGTGATTAATTATCTTTTCACTAACTAGTTTTATAAATTCTTCTAAATCATATATTCGAAATCTTTCAATTTTAAGATTTTCTGCTCTTATTTCTAATATTTTTATAAATATATCTTCATAATTATAACTATTACCCAAATCTAAATATAATGCTAATTTAGGTATTATCTCTTCAAATAGTAATCTATTTTTATTTTTATTATAAATATTTAATATTTTTCCAATTTGCATTACATCTTCATAAGATATGTCTGCAAAAAAATAAAAATAATAATCTTCTTCATATATAGATTCTAAATAATATTTATCTCCCTTTAAATCTCTTAATTGTTTTAACGCATCATAATATCCTAATTTCATATTATATCGACTACGAACTGGATCAAACTCAAAAAACGATCCTAAATCTTCACTAGGTTGAATAATTATATAGTCTTCTTCTGGCATATCTATTTTTTTCACTAGTCCTGTTCCAAATATACGAACCAATATAAACTTATTATATCCTTTACCCTTTAACATACTAAAGGGTAGATTATCATGAAAAGCTCCATCCAAATAAAATGATCCATCCATTTTTTCAGATTTAAATATAGGCAAATAAGAGCTGGCCAATAAATACTTTTTAAGGTCTCCCTCCGGAATTTCTTCAATGAATATTTCAACAGATTCCATATTTGAAACATTTACAGTTACAATCCCTAAGTCTTTTCCAGAATTCCTTATCTTTTCCTCATCTATGTATTCATTTAGCATCTCTTTTAAAGGCGTAATATCAAAACCTCTATCCTTAATTATATCTTTTATTTTAATACCTAAAAAAGACATATCCTTTAATCCTACTTTCAGATTTTCTAATCTCTTTATTTCAGATTCATCAGCTTTTACTACCATGGAAAAATCTAAATTTTCCCATAAATATTTTGCCTTCATATAGTCACCTTGTAATAATAAAGCTCCATTTAAAGCTCCTATTGAAGTTCCAGCTATTCCATCTATTTCTATTCCTTCATCTAATAATGCTTCGTATACACCTATTTGATAAGAACCCTTTGTTCCTCCACCTTCTAGTACTAATCCCAGCATAACAGCACCTCTTTTCTATTAAATTATAATATAATTTTCAATAGATAGATATATATTTATATGATATCATTTTATAATACTAATAAAGGAGAGATAATATGAGAAAATCTTGGAAAGAATATTTTATGGATATTACAAAAATAGTTGCCACTAGATCTACCTGTGATCGAGCTATGGTTGGATGTTTAATTGTCAATGATGACAATCGTATAGTCTCAAGTGGTTACAATGGATCTGTTTCTGGAAATCCTCACTGTGATGATATAGGACATACTATGAGAGATGGGCATTGTATTGCAACTATACATGCGGAAATGAATGCTATTCTCTATTGTGCAAGAGAAGGAATTTCCATTCAGAATTGTACTGCATATGTAACTCATTTCCCTTGTTTGAATTGTACTAAAGCATTAATCCAAGCAGGTATTAAAAGTGTCTATTACTCAAATGATTATAGAGTTGATGATTATGCTGTAGAACTGCTGGAAAAGAATAATATTCCATTTGAAAAAATTAGCTAAAGAGCCTCTTTAGCTAATTTATCAGCTTCTTCGTTATATTTTATTCCTGCATGAGCTTCTACTTTAATAAATATTACATTTAGTTTTTCTTTTATTTCATCATAGAACTGCTTATATTTTCTTGTTCCAGATTTATTTGTTTTCCATCTACCCTCAGCCCATTCTTCTATTCCCTTATAATCATAATGTAAATATAAAGAATCTTTACCTTCTTCCACTGCTATTTTCATAGCTTCCATTGCACCACGTAACTCTCCTGAAACATTTCTCATCTCAGCAAATTCCTTATCGGATTCTCTACCATTATATGTCCTCTTACCTTTATTAGTAATATAAACCACACCATAGCTATAGGTAAAAGTATCTAGATCAAAACTACCATCTACATAGGCTATTACCTGACCATCTTCTAGTGGAATATCTTCTAAGTATCCCTTTTCTTCCATTTCATACTTTAAACTATTTTTAGTCTTATTTTCATTATCTTTTATAAATCTATTTGCTTCCTCATGTGTTTTAAATTTTTTATATATGGCTCCTGAAAATCCTTTTACCTGTGATTCACATTTTGCCCATGTTGAATATATTCCAATATTTCTTCCCTTTTTAACCGCATAATATGCCAATATATCACCTTTTCTAATTATTTTATCCACTCAATTACTTGTTCAAAGTTTCTTCTCTTTCTTTCACTTATATTTTCCTCTTTATTATATCCAAAACTCATTATGCTTGATACTCCAAAATCATTTTTATTCAATAAATTTTCATGTTCTAAATAACTTTCAAGTTTATCCCTATTAAATCCTTCAACTGGACAAGAAGATATTCCCAAATATGATGCAGCTACCAACATATTGGATAAAGCTATATAACTTTGTTTACTACTCCAATAGAACAGGTCTTTATCATCTTCTGAAATCTTGAAATCATCTTCTAAAAATATTTTATATCTATCCAATCTCATATTAATTTTATCCATTGATACTTCTTGAATTTCTTCTATAATATATCTAACATATTCTGAATCATATCTTATATGTTTACTCTTCCTGGCCAATATTATAACCATATAACTTCCCATAGAACTTTCTTTTTCCATACCCCAAGATTGATTATAAATCTGTTTTTTTATATATTCATTTTTTATAACTAGAAATTTCCAAGGCTCTAGTCCAAATGAGCTAGGTGACAATCTTCCCACCTCTAAAATTGTTCTCATATCACTCTCTGATACTTGTCTATCATTATCAAATTCTGAACACAAATTTATATGATTAAAAAATTCTATAACTTGATCCGATTTATTCATAAGTTTTACCTCCCATAAGCTTTACTATAAGTATATATACCCTATTATTTTCATCTAATTCTTTTAAAAGGTTTATTCTTTTTAGTAAATCTCTATAATAATTTACGTAGAGGTAAAAAAAGGACTGATTTCTCAGTCCTTTTTAAATTATTTTAACTATAATCATCTGCATGTGCTATTCTGCTTGCTGCCGCTGCTGCTATTGCTGCAACTATATCATCTAAAAATGTATTTATTTGGCTATTAGAATTATCCAATTTTTTTAATATGCCTTTTTTCTCTTTATCTAAATATCCATAATTTGTAAGGCCAATAGTTCCATAAATATTAACTATTGACAGTGGTATTATTTCATCTATACCATATAAACCAGCATCACCTTCAATTATAGATTGTAATGGTTCTGGTAATCCTCCTTTTTCTGCTATTTCATCAAGTGCTATTCCTGTTAATACTGCATGTATAGTTTCTCTTTTTCCTAAAACAGCATCTATATTTTTTAAACAAATTTCTTTTGTTAAATTTGGTTCATAATCAGCCTGTATCATCATAACTAAATCCGCTATTTGACCTAATTCTACTCCTCTTTCTTCAATTTTATTTATTGTAATTTCCTTTAGTGATTCCACTTTGTCAATTTTCATTTTATCATTCCTTTTCTTTTAAGATGCTTTTATAACATATTTATGATAACATATAAAATTAATAATATCAGCAATAGATATTAAGATATCCGATAATCCTATATTATTGAAATTTCCAGGGAGGAGATTTATTATGAAAAAATTAGGTTTATTACCTAAAATTATTGTTGCAATTGCATTTGGTATATTTGCAGGTCTATTTCTGCCCAAGGGATTTGTAAAAACTTTAGTTACATTTAACGGTTTATTTGGTAACTTTCTGGACTTTGTTATTCCTTTAATTATTCTAGGTTTTATTGCACCTGGTATTGGTGACTTAGGGGATAAGGCAGGTAAACTACTTGCATTAACAGCTGGAATTGCTTATTCTTCAACAATTATTGCAGGAACATTTGCATTTTTTTCAGCCAAAGCTATTTTACCTAGTTTCTTAACTGTTGGATCTTTAGATTTAAATGCCACTGATCCATCAACAGCACTTTTAGAACCACTTTTTATGGTTGAAATGCCTGCGGTATTTGGTGTTATGACTGCACTTTTATTAGCTTTTATAATAGGATTGGGAATCGCATTTGTAAAAGGAGATACTATTAAAAAACTTATGAATGAATTTCAAGAGATAATTAGTAAAGTTATTAATAATGTAATTATTCCATTATTACCTATACATATAGCAGGTATTTTTGCTAATATGGCATTTACAGGTCAAGTATTTACAATTTTATCTGTTTTCCTAAAAGTATTTTTAATGATTTTAGTACTTCATTTTATTATACTTTTAGTACAGTTTTCTATTGCAGGTGCTATCTCAGGAGGAAATCCTATAGCATTGTTAATAAATATGATACCAGCTTATTTTACAGCAATAGGTACACAATCTTCAGCTGCAACTATACCAGTTACTCTTCAACAGACTAAAAAGGGTGGCGTTACAACTGATATAGCTGACTTTGTTATACCTCTTTGCGCAACTATACATCTTTCAGGTAGTACTATTACACTAGTTACATGTTCAATAGCTATTATGATGCTTACTGGTACAACTGTAGGATTCCAAGCAATGTTACCTTTCATTCTTATGTTAGGTGTTACTATGGTTGCAGCACCAGGAGTTCCTGGAGGAGCTGTTATGGCTGCCCTAGGTCTTTTAGAATCAATGTTAGGCTTCTCTCAACCTATGCTTTCCTTAATGATTGCATTGTATATAGCACAAGATAGCTTTGGAACTGCTGCTAATATTACAGGAGATGCTGCTATTGCAGTTATTGTAAATAAATTTTCAGGAAATAAATTAAAAGCCATAGAAAAATAAACATAAAAATGACATCCATTGGATGTCATTTTTATTTTATATTTTTATAATTCAAATAGAGATAATATTTCATCTTCTTCTAATTTGGATATTAAAGTTTCTCCTTCATGGATTACCATATCAATCATCTCTTTTTTGTGTTCTTGTAAATCAAATATTTTTTCTTCTATTGTTCCCTTAGTTATTAATTTAATAACTTGAACTATATTTTCTTGTCCTATTCTATAGGCTCTATCCGTTGCTTGATCTTCAACTGCAGGATTCCACCATGGGTCAAAGTGTATTACTGTGTCTGCACCAACTAAATTTAATCCACTTCCTCCAGCTTTTAAGGATATTAAAAATATATCTCCATATCCATTATTAAAGTCATCAACCATATCTGTTCTTTCCTCCATTGGAGTTGAACCACTTAAATACATATATTTTACTTTTTCTTTTTTTAATTCTTTTTCTATTATATCCAACATACTTGTGAACTGAGAAAATATAAGTATTCTATGTCCACTAGCTACAGAGTCTTCCAATATAACTTTTAAAGATTCCAGCTTTCCACTTCCACCATCATAATCTTCTATAAACAGACTAGGATCCGAACAAATTTGTCTTAGTCTTGTTAAAGCAGTTAATATTTTTATATGTGATCTAGAATAACCCTTTGTTTGAATTTCATGCTCTATTTCCTCTTTTAATGATTTAATATAATATAGATAAACCTCTTTTTGCTCTTTAGTCATATCAACTAATACAGTCTGTTCTATTTTATCTGGAAGCTCCTTTAATACATCCTTTTTAAGTCTTCTCAATATAAATGGTTGTATCTTTCTGTTTAGAGTTTTCAAACTATCTTCATCTTTATCTTTGAAAATAGGCTTTTCATAGGTTTCAGTAAACTGTCTTTTAGTCAATAAATATCCTGGCATTAAAAAGTCAAATATGGACCACAATTCTGATATTGAATTTTCCATTGGAGTTCCTGTTAATGCAAAATTGTTTTCTGCATTTATTATTTTTGATGATCTTGCATTTAAAGATTCACTGTTTTTAATATTTTGTGCCTCATCCAATATACAATATCTAAATTTAATATCTTCATATATATCCATATCATTTCTTAATAATGGATAGGAAGTTATTACAACATCATAATCCATTAATTTCTTACCATATTCAAGTCTTTCTTCTTTTGGTCCATTAATAATTATAGATTTTAATTCTCCATTGGCAAATTTATTTATTTCATTTTCCCAATTATAAACTAGAGAAGTTGGTACTACTACAAGAGACGGATGTTTTCCTCTTTCTTCTTTTTCTGATAGTAAAAATGCTATAACTTGGATTGTCTTTCCAAGACCCATATCATCCGCTAATATTCCACCTAAACCATATCTGGACATGGTTTTAAGCCAACTAAATCCTCTTTTTTGATAACTTCTCAAAATTCCTTTCATTGCCTCTGGAACTTCATAATCCAAATGCTTAGAATTTTTTATATCATCTATTAACTTAGTAAATCTATTATCTACAACTAGTCCTTCTAATTTATCCTTATCTATATATTCATCTAAATAAAGACTCATATATTTAGGCATAGTAATTTTATCATCTTTTACGGTCATTTGAAACTCATCTACAATACTTTTAATATTCTTAAAGAAATCATCTTTAAGTGGTAGGAAAGATCCATCTTTTAATCTAAAATATCTTTTATCCTGTCTAACAGCTTTAAAGATACTTTCAATTTCATCTATATTAATTCCATCTAAACTGAAATTAAATTCTAATACATCTAATTCATCATTTAAGCTTAAATTACTAACTATTTTAGATTTATTAACTCTAATATCCTTAAAATTGTCTGAATAGTAAACATTACTATATTCTTGTAATCTTGGAATTATATTTGCTACTAGATTATATATTTCATCATCCTCATCTAAATATATTCCTCCATCAATTACACGGAAATATCCCTCTTCTAATATGGATAAAATTTTCATTTCTCTTTCACTATTTCTCAATAGAATTTTATCTTTTTTCAATTTAGTATCACTATTAGAACTAAATGGATTTATTTCTATATCATCATAGATAAAATTGATTTTACCTGTTATTGAACCCTGTAAATTATCAAAGTATATTTCCACTTCTAGTTCTGGTTCATATATTAATTTTTTTACCTTTGGTGAGAAATTAAGTTCTATATAAGGGCTTATATTTCTTAATACATTGGATATATATCCCTCTCTATATTCATTAGGAATAACAACTTCTCCTCCACCTTTAAATACTATTTGTTCATATATAGGAACTACTTTATCTCTTTCCTCATCACTTAATTTATATATCTCCCCTTCAGCAAAAATATATTTACCATCAGGAGTTAAGAATTCTAAATTCTTATCAGAATATAACTTTATAACTAAATTACCATCTCTGTCTTCAATATCCATTTTTAATGGAAGTTCCTTCTCTATAATTTCAACTTCTTTATAATCTTTGTCATTAAATGTAATATTTAGTTCTCTACCCTCTACAAGTTCTAAAAACTCTTTTAAAACTAAAGGCTTTAAAAATAAATTCTTATCTTCCAAAATTCTATTATTATCTTCTGGAATATAAGATAGAGCATTTTCATATACTCGATTTATAAATTCAACTACTGCCTTATCTTCTCTTCTAAAGAAATGTATTCTAGGATCATAGGTGAAGAACTTACCAAATTTCAACTCTTCATTATCCTTATGTGTGAAGAATGAGTCTATATTTCTAACCAGATACAATCTGCTCTCCCCAATTCGAAAGTTTAAATTTGCACCTGATAATATTTCCTCTTCATCCTCTTTTTCTATCTCTAAATTATATTCTGTTTCTAAAAACAATCTATCTCTTTCTTCACTACTGCTGTAATCAGCTATCATATTTCTAAGTTCTTTTTCTCTCTTTTCTTTTAAAAGATTTTTTCTTTCAAATTCTCTTATAAAATGAAACAAAGCCATTATATGATTACAATCCCCTAAGTTTCTTTTATAATCCGCACAATCACAGATTGTGGTTTTAATCTGACCATCTTCTTTAAACCTTATTTTTGTAAGGTGTTCTGTACTATTATGTACTTTACCTTCAAAATAGGTATAGTCTGAGTTGGTTTTAACTTCTTTAACTCTATCATTCTTAAAATATTCTTCCCCTTCTCTAAAGGTATCTAGAATATCTACACGGCTCATTAAAACGCTATCATTTATTTTATACATAATATCTGAACTACCCCTTTCATTTTATCGGTGTACTTCTCTATTATATTCTATTTCCAATGTTTTTTAAAGTTTTTTATCATATTCTATCGTATATCACTGAATCTAACACCATTTTCCAAACAATATTTAAACTTTTTTAGTACTTCCTCTAATCCATTCTCCAAATCTTCTAAGTTAGTAAACTCCTCATATATTCTAGCTAATTTAGGATCTTTTCCTAATCTTCCACCAACTAATACTTTATATCCCTCTTCACCCTTATCTATGCTTCCCGTTGGACAAGCTGATATACATTTTCCACATCCTATACATTCCTCAATATTTATATTTATATTTTCATTCACTGTTATCAAGTCCAATACACATTCTTTTTCACATTTGCCACATTTTATACATTCTTGACCTGTTAATTTAGGCTTTTTATATCCTACTATTGATATATCTTGAACTTGTGGTCTGGAACAACTATTAGGACATCCACTTATTGCAGCTTTAATAGAGCTATTTCTCCTAGTCTCTCTTGTCTCTTCAATAGTTCTTAATATATTACTCTCTTCTAAAACTCTATAAAACAATTTTGCAATTTCCATATCATCAAAGAATGTTCTCCTACAACCTCTTATTCCTCCACAAATATTCATACTTAAATTTTGTTTGTATTCTATATTATTCAACTCATAATCTATATTAAGTAAATTCTTTATACTCTCATTTTCTTTTATCTTTAAAACATCCTCTATTTCAACTAAAAACTTATTATTTTCTCTATTCTTTTCTTCTATTAATTTTCTTGCTGTAAATCTTATAAAATAGGGAAATGCTCCTATTTGATTATTAGCCTCTACAGTCCATTTCATTCTATCAAATCCTTTTTATATTTTATTTATATAATATCTATGTTATAATACTTTCACACGAAAACAAGGAGGAATAAATTTAATGACTATTGAGTTAAAACAAAGAGATTTAAACTTAATGTTTTTATCATCAGGACCTATCATATTAATTATCTTAGCATTTATTTTCTCAACTCCCTCTGAAATTCTTAGAGGACTTTATGAAATAATTGTATTTCCTGATGTACTTTTAATAGATTATTTGGCTATTGGAGGACCAGGCGCTACTTTTGTAAATGCTGGTATCTTAGCTTTAATTATTATATTTCTTGTCTGGAAATTTGAAGTTGCCATAACCAGTTCTATTATATCGGCAATCTTAACTTTAACAGGCTTTGCCTTTATTGGCAAAAATATATTAAATGTTTGGCCTATTTTTATAGGTGGATATATATATGCAAATTATACTAAGACACCTATCAAAGATGTGCTTCCCGGTGTGTTGTTTAGTACTACATTATCACCTGCGGTAAGTTACATATTGTTTGGTTTTGGACTTCCTTTTTATATCACAGTACCTGCTGCTCTTTTTGTAGGTATAAGCATTGGATTTGTAATAATACCTCTTTCTAAGCATTTAATCCATTCTCATGCAGGATATAATATATATAATATTGGTTTTGTAGGTGGACTTATGGGTGTTGTAATAGCTTCAGTGTTCAAGGGTTTAGGACTAGAAACCACTTCTCAATATATTGTTACAACCGAGTATAATATATTTTTAAGAAATTTACTTATATCCTTCTTTTTATTATTTATACTGGTAGGATATTTTGAAAACGGAAAAACTTTTAAAAGATATAGTAGTGTTTTTAAATATAGTGGCAGATTATTATCTACTTTTATAGAAGAATTAGGTTATGGAATAGCCTATATAAATATTGGAGTTATGGGACTGCTATGTATATTGTATGTGATTTTAGTGGGAGGGGTCTTTAATGGACCTGTAGTTGCAGCTGTATTTACTGCAGCAGGCTTTTCTCCTTCTGGGAAAAATCCTGCAAATACAATTCCTATTTTAATAGGGGTTTATTTAACAACTGTTTTAAAAGCTTTTGATGTTTCTTCTACAAGTGTTGTAATAGCAGCACTTTTTGGAACTACATTAGCTCCTATTGCTGGGGTTTATGGAGTAATTCCTGGTATTATTGCAGGCTTCTTACATCTTTTCATATCCCCAAACCTTTCAGCTATCCATTCTGGATTGCATCTTTATAATAATGGATTTTCTGGAGGTATAGTTGCCATGGTTATGGCACCTATCTTAGAAACCTTCTTCAATAAAAATGAAGATATATTTTAATTAAAATCTAAAAAGATACTGAGTGAGACTCAGTATCTTTTTTATATATTATATTGAACAAGGACTATATCCACAATCTTGACACTCATCGCAACCACCACTATGCATCATAGTACCCTCACACATTGGACAAATATCTGGATTTTTTAATAACTCCTCTAATACAAGACTATCTAATTCCATTTGTAAGTTTTGTATTTTAGTGTTTTTATCCTTTGCATCATCAGTTATTAATATTCCTGATCTAGCACATCCATCTCTATACATTGTCACACCTTTTATACCTTGTTTCCAAGCATACATATATAAATTTTCTACTTCTTCTACTGTAAATTCATTTGGAACATTTACAGTGGAAGAAATACTTGCATCTATATATTGTTGCCATGCTGCTTGTAAATCCAATCTAGCTTTATAATCTAAATTTGATGTTGTAACAAAATAATCTGGTAAATCTTCTTCTTTTCTTATTCCCTTATAATCCATATATCTTTTTGCTATCTCTGTGTATACTTTATAATAAGTGTCTTGCTTATGAAGTGAGTCTGATTTTCTTGTATATGAAATCTGGAATATTGGCTCTACTCCATTACTACAACCAATTAATGTTGAAATACTTCCCGTTGGAGGTATTGTTAAAAGTTGACTATTTCTTAAACCATAAGCTTTTATAAGTTCTATTGTCTTTTCGTTTGCATTGGACTTAACAAATGGTGAAGCCAATATTGCTTCCTCTTTATACTCTGGAAATGTTCCAGATTCTTTTGCAAGTAATGCTGATTGTTGCATTGCTTCATTTATTATTCTATGTCCTAATTTGTGAACCATATCTATTGATTCTGGAGAACCATATTTAATTCCCATTTTTATAAACATATCTGCAAGTCCCATTATACCTAAACCAATTTGTCTATATTTTTCAGACATTTCTCTTTGTTGCTCAAGTGGATGAAGTTTCATATTTTCATCTAATACTTCATTTAAATATATAACCCCTTCTCTCACTGTCTTTGCAAATTCATCATAGTCAAATTCTGCATTAGCTTCAAATGCATTCTTTACAAATTTAGATAAATTAATAGAAGATAAATTACAACTTCCAAAAGCAGGTAGAGTTTCTTCAGCACAAGGATTTACTCCAGCAAATTCAAAATCCTCATCTTCACTCATCATATGCCATGAATCTATACGGTCTGTATAAAGTATTCCTGGTTCTGCCATATTCCAATTGTTTTTAGCTATTTTATTAAATAATTCTCTCGCCTTAATAACTTTTCTAATCTCTTCTCCTGTGGATTCAACTAAGAAATAAAGTTCATAATCCCCATCATTCTCCACAGCTTCCATAAATTTATTATCTATATTAACTGAAATATTTGCATAAGTTACTTTTGTTAAATCGTTTTTAACATCAATAAACTCCTCTATATCTGGATGATTGGAGTCCATATTAAGCATTAGAGCTCCACGTCTACCTCTCATTCCAATAAGACCTGTAACCATTGAGAACAAGTCCATAAAAGATACTGATCCTGTTGTAGTAAGTGCTGCATTATTAACTTTAGCACCCTTTGGTCTTAATTTAGATATTGTAAGTCCAACTCCACCACCATAGGAATAAGTCCTTGCTAAATGTTTTGCCGTATCAAATATAGATTCTATATTATCTTCTACCTTTGGTAGTACATAACAATTAGAAAGAGTTATTTTTCTACCTAATTTATCCAATCCTCTTCCCGCCAGAATTCTTCCTGCCGGCATAAATTTTTGATCTTGTATGGATTTTTTTACAAAATTATTTCCACCACTTACTCTTTCTAAAAAGCTTTCAAAATTCTCCCCATCAAATCTATATTTCTGCTCATATATATCTCTTTGTAGATCTGACATTTCCCAGCCTTCTTCTCTAAGCCTAGCTCTCTCTTCTCTATAAAGTATATATCTCTTTGCCACTTCTGGTCTTGATCCCATAAGTTTTATCTCTACAAAGTCTTGTATTCTCTCTATATCAACCACATCTATAACTTTGAAGTGATCATATGTCTCTTTAGCAACTTTTTCTGCTAATTGTACATCTTCTCCAGCTTCAGTTTCTCTCATTGCTTTTATAACTGCATTAGCTATTTTACTTGATTCAAATTCAACAATAGACTTATCTCTTTTTTCAACTTTTAACATATTTGCCTCCTAATTTTCATAATAAAACTTTATCTCCAAACACCATATATAGTGTTTCTTGTTATCCCAAGTACCACATACACCATCTTATCATAATTTAAATTTTTTACAAGGATTTAAACTGATAAATTTAAAGGCAATAAAACACCTAAATGCTTTAATATTGGAAACTGAACATTTAGGTGATTAAATATTTTTTATTTTATTTTTTCTATCCATTGAACAAATTCATCAAATACTGATTCAATAAATTTCTTAGTATTATCATCTGATAATTTTCCTTCTGAATCAAATTTCCTCTGAGCCTCTCCAATATAAATTTTATTACCTGGCATGGTTATTAAACCTAATCCTGGTGACTCTAATATTTCTCTCAAATGATTTTGTGCATTTACTGTTCCAAGAAAACCCATTGAAGCACCTGCTATCATTCCTGCTTTACCTATCATTGGATTTTCAACTCTGGATAACCAATCTAATGCATTTTTTAAAACTGCAGGTATGGATAAATTATGCTCTGGAGTTATAATTATAATAGCATCCGAATTACTAACCCCTTCTCTTAAACTATTAACACTTTCTATTTTATCTTTTTCAATATCCTGACTGAACATTGGTAAATTCTCAATTTCTAACAAATTCACTTCTAAGTTTCTTTCTTGACCTATATGTTCAAATACTTTTGCTAATTTTTTATTATAGGATCCTTCTCTTGTACTTCCAACTATTACTCCTATTTTCATTTTAATTTCCTCCTATTTGGTTAAGTATTAAAAACTTTCTATACTTACTATTATTGATAACCATTTTTTAATATTTAAACCAAATAAAATTTTATAGCATTTGAATTATAGGAGTTAATAATCCAATAAGCAGACCTAATACTCCTCCCAAAAGAGTTATTGCTCTTAACTCTTTATCTGCTATATCAAAAATCAACTTTTCTACAAAGTCCAATTCAAACTCATTTATTGTACTTTCTACAATATGTCCAATATTAAAACTCTTTATTATCTGTGGTAATCTATCTTTTATATTATTATCAAATATTTTTTTAAGAATAATATATATACCATTCTTATCTATATTAAGAGAGTCTAATATATCCATTATTTCTATATCTTCAATCTTCTCAATATTTTTATTTAAATTGTATTCTATAATTTCTTCAAATTTATCTGAATTTAAAATATTTTCTATATTAGAAATTAATATTTCTACAATAGGCTTTTTATCCATTTGTAGACTTCTATTTTCTAATTCATTAAACAGATTATTATTTAATAATTCTTTTCTAATTAATTGAACTATATATTTATCTATCTCTATTTTTTCTATAATATTAGATAAATCTTCTCCTATTTCATATGCTTTTTTATCCAATAGATCATTTATAATTGATTTGATTCCTAAATTCATATCTCTTATTGCAATATCACTTTTAATATAATCCTTAAGAGCATAGTATATTTTGTCTGAAATAGTGTCTACAGATACAAAAGTAGTTATAATTCCACTAACATTTTTTTCTACCATATTTGATATGGATACCTTCAATCTTTTTTCCATAGATGGTGAAGTTAATAATGTCCTTATTTTATATCCAATTATTCTTTGATTTTCATCTAAATAACTAGATAGTTTTTCCTTTATATTTTCAGGTAATATACTATTTAACTTTCTATCATCAGCTAATATTAATTTTATTTTTTCTTCCAGTTGATTTTGAATTAACAACTCAAATTCTCTATCAGATATAAAATCTCTAAACTCTGTTTCCAAATATTTAATGATCTTTTTATTTAATTCTTTATCATTTAATTTTGTCATTAGGAAATATTCTAAAGACTTCATATGCTTTTTTTCTCTTGCTTCCTTTAAAATAAGATTTTTTATTTCAATTACAAATACATTTCTAAAATTTGAATACTCAGCCAGAGTGTTTTTCTCTAATATACTTTTAAGGGTAGATTTCTCTTCTTCTAAATATATTAAATATTTTTCTATACTGTTTTTTATCTTTATTTCCAAGTTTTTTTCATCTGCAAATTTAACTATAGATTCTGGAGATAATAAGTAGTCTTCAACTGTTTCACCTATATTTATTGATATTCTCTTTTGTTCCTTTGGAATTAATCCAGGTGTAAAGGGTATTTTAATACCTAAAAAATATTTTTCTTTATAGGGTCTAAACAACATTTTAATTGCTAACCAATTGGTAAAAAAACCTATTATTGCTCCCAGTATTCCAGTTACTATAAATTTCATCTCTCACCTCTTTTACAATTTAAAGCTGATTGAATAATATTATTCAATCAGCTTTAATCTTACATTAACTTAGATATATTATTAGTAAATTCAACTGGGTCTTCTATCTCTAAGCCTTCTATTAAAAGTGCTTGATCATAAAGTACATCCACATACAATTCAAATCTCGCTCTATCATTGTCATGTGCAGCTTTCATCTTCTCAAATATTTCATGTTCTATGTTAATTTCTAATATCTTTTCTGCTCGAACATTTTCACCTTCAGGCATGGCTCTTAGTACCTTTTCCATTTCTAAAGATATTTCTCCTTCAGTTGAAAAACAAACTGGATGATTCTTTAATCGATTCGATGGTTTTACATCTACAACTTTTCCATCTAATAATTTTATTATATCAGAAAACAAATCCTTATTCTCTTCTATTTTTTCCTTAATCTCTTCTTTATCCTCTTCTGATTCTATCCCTAAATCATCAGATGTTACAGATTTAAACTCTTTATTATCATAAGACTGCATCATTTTAACTACGAATTCGTCTATATGATCCACTAAATAAAGTATTTCATATCCTTTTTCTTTTAATAGTTCTGTTTGAGGCATTGAATCTACTCTATCTAAGGATTCTCCTGTTGCATAATAGATATTCTCTTGATCCTCTTTCATTCTCTCCACATATTCTTTTAATGTTGTATATGCCTTATCCTTTGATGAATAGAATAGAACCAAATCTTCCAGTTTCTCTTTATCCCTACCAAAATTATCATAAACTCCATATTTTAATTGCATACCAAAATTATCAAAAATGGATTCATAGTTCTCTCTATCTTCTTCCAAAATACTCTCTAATTCTCTTCTAATTCTTTTTTCTATATTACTGGCAATTAAATTTAACTGTCTATCATGTTGTAACATTTCTCTGGATATATTTAAAGATAAGTCTTCTGAGTCCACTACACCTTTTACAAAGCTAAAATAATCTGGAAGTAAATCAGAACACTTCTCCATTATCATAACTCCACTGGAGTAAAGTTCTAATCCTTTCTCATAATCATTTGTGTAAAAATCATAAGGAGCTTCACTTGGAATATATAATATGGAAGTAAATCTTAATAAACCATCCACAGTCATATGAATAGACTTTGCTGGTTTATCCAATCCAAATCTTTTTTCTTTATAGAAATTTTCATAATCCTCTTCTTCTAAATCATTTCTATTTCTTCTCCAAAGAGGTACCATACTATTTATTATCTCTTCCTCTTTATATTCTTCATACTCATCCTCTGTTCCCTCTTTTAATCTTCTATTAGTAACTTCCATTTTAATTGGATATCTAATATAATCAGAATATTTTTTTATAATATCTATTATTCTATATTCTTCCAAATATTGATCATAATCATCTTCTTCTGTATTTTCTTTTATTTTAAGAGTTATATCTGTTCCAATATTTTCTTTATCCGTTTCTTCTATAGTATAACCCTCTTCTCCTGATGATTTCCAAAGATAGGCCTTATCTGAGTCTAGACTTCTACTTCTAACTTCTATTTCATCTGCAACCATAAAAGCTGAATAAAACCCTACTCCAAACTGCCCAATTATGTCATATCCTTCTTCAATATCATTTAATGATTTAAAATCAAGAGATCCACTTTTAGCTATAATCCCTAAATTTTCATCTAATTCTGCTTTTGTCATTCCTATTCCAGTGTCTGAAATAGTCAGTTTTCTATTATCACTATCTATATCTATCTTTATATAATAATCAGATTTATTGAATTCTAAGTTTTCATCTGTAAGTGCTCTATAATAAATTTTATCTATAGCATCACTAGAATTTGATATTAATTCTCTTAAAAATATTTCTTTTTGTGTATAAATTGAATTTATCATTAAGTCTAATAGTCGTTTAGACTCTGCTTTAAACTCTCTTTTTTCCATAATATCATCCTTTCATCACTAACACTTTAGCACTCTCTACTCTTAACTGCTAACAATTAATTTATACCATATATTTTTTTCCATGTCAAGATTTTCCCTTTACAATAAAAAGAAGATATAGATGTCATCTATATCTTCCAATCTATAATTTATTTTTCTTAGTATCTAAATATAGCTGCTACTCCAGTTTCTTCAGGGAATCTCTCTTTTGGTAATACAATTACTTCTCCTCCCTGAGCATAGGTCATTATAGCTAGTTGATTTATTAAATCACCTATATCTGAATCTTCTAAATCTCCTTCTATTAATTTTCTTGACTCAGTATCATATACACTTGGTATTACTCTATCAGCTTCTACTATTAAAGTGTCAACTCTACCTAGTTCACATCCATATGCAATTTCTAATGGATCTCTTGAAGAGATAAATTCTGATTTAGCACTTTGATATTCATCTAATAAGTCTTCTGTTTTATTTAGATAAATAGGCTCTATTACTTCCCAAACCACATTATTAAGATCATCCACATCTATAGAATCAAATGATTTATCTATTCCATCATCCAATAAAAATTTATTCTTACTTATACTTCTAAATTCTCCTTGGTTTTCAGATAGAGCAATTAATATTAGTGGAATTTCTTCAATGGAACTATAATGGTCGTATACAGTATAATCTACATATCTAAAAAACTTTCTAGTATCTCTTTCAAGACCTTCTTGTTTTGTATTATGCCCATGCATACTTACATTAGCACCATCTCCACGAGCACCTTTATAGCTTGCAAAATTTATTACCCTACCTTTTCTGTCATCACTTAATAATTCTTCTTTTTTAGTTATTATATCCTCATCTAAATTAACCTCTTCAAAGGAATATCTACTTCCCTCATAAAGTTTAAATTCATCTTTAGATAATCCTAAAACATGATATTTATCATATGATTGATAGTTTCTTATTAATGGTTTTATATAGAACTCATTTGATACTTCTGCATATTCCTCCACTTTTCTATTCAATACATAATATATAGCCCTTTTATCATTTAAGAGGATTGCTAATCCTTCAGATAATCTATTCCAAAAATATGGATCTTCTGAAATTTCAATCAGGGGATCTAATACTTTCTCTATCTCTCTCTTATTCATATTTTCTGAAAGTGAGCTTTCTACTTCTGATATTAAATTTTTAAACCTAATCCTGTCCTGTCTCCAATCTCCAGACTCCTTTTCCGTAGGCATATAAATAGATATATAAAACTCACTATCCTCTGACATAATATCATGTGGAAATTCATTTACTCTTAGTAATTTCATATTGTTATCTCCTTTCATAAAATATAATCTCTAAACTTCTTCTATATTACTCTTACCCATTAATCTGCATTTAAAAAAAGGATATTTAGTTTTATCCAAATATCCTCTAATCTATTATTAACTCTTTCAAATTTTTTATCCGCATTTTTAATTTATCTCTTAAATTTTGATCAACTATATTTCCCTTTTCTAGAAAAAACATTGATAATCCACCAGAACCAACATGAGTTCCTACAGCTGATCCCTTTTGCATAATATAAATTTCACCTGTAAAATCAGTTTTTTCGTATATCTCTTTTTTTAAATCCTCTGCCAATTTAATATTATCTGTATATCCTATATTAATAAAATTAGTCTGGTCCTTATCTACTCTTTTTTCAAACTCTTCAATATAGTATCTAAAAACTCTTCTAAGTCCTCTCTCTTTAGCTATTATTTTTCCTTTTCCATCTTTCATAGTCATTATGGGTTTTATATTTAATATCTTGCCTATAAATGCACTTGAATTACTCAATCTTCCACTTTTAATTAAATTATCAAGATCATCAACACATAAAAAATGTTTTATATTTTTTTTATATTCTTCACAAAATTCTATTAACTCTTCAAATGTAAATCCTTCTTCTAGTAGTTGGGCTGCTTTCATTATTAACCAACCACTTCCCAAACTCATAGAACAAGAATCGACAATATGAATTTTTATATCTGCAGATTCATTATTACTATAATAATAGTCCTTAGCCAATACTGCTGACTGATATGCTCCACTGGTTCCGCTAGACATACATATACATAATATTTCCTTATAGCCTTCTTTTTTACTAGATTCAAATATT